>JAJZCS010000077.1 GCA_021829055.1 Pseudomonadota bacterium | reverse complement strand
TAACAGATACGGCAGCAGCGCACCCCGAAAAGCGATCGTGAGCAGTGCGATGACGTAGAGTTCTGGGTAATGATCGATGTATCCGATCGCAGCCGAAAGGATCGCGATTATCCAGGATTCTGCGGCGAAGGCGATAAGATAGTGTTTCAGCCATCGCGAACCTAGCATGACAAACGCAAGCAGGAGGCTGGAGATGGCAAGAACGCTGAACAGTGATGTTTCAACGGGGCTTGCGTGAAAGCCGTGCATCATCCGAGCCCGATCTGTGTGCCGATAATTGCCAGCACGGCGAGCAAAAACGAAACCGCGAGCGGTTCCTGATAACGGTAAAAGCGCAAACGAGACTGGACCGTATCCACCGTGACGATGGCGCAGGCGACCAGAATGAATTTGACAATAACCCCGATGGCAGAGCCAATGACACCGAGGGCGAGTCCGTGTGAGGAGAGGAACCACGGCAGCGTCAGTACATTACAGAATATCGTATAAAGGATGAATTGCTTCATCATTGAAGCCCATTTGAGGAGCGCGTGTAGCGGGCCGGCATATTCGAGGACACGCCCTTCCTCGATCATGTAGACCTCGATGAGAGTGTTTGAGTGGATCGGTAGCTTGTCAGTTTCCACGGTGAGCAGGATGAAAAAGGCAGCCACCAGAAAAAGGTGAGCGGGGCCAAGATAAACGGCCGGTTGTGCCACCAGCAGATGGTTGACTACAAAGGGTAACATTGAGCGGGCGAACAGGGTGATTCCGACGAAGACAAGGATGAGCGTTGGTTCGGCGAGAATGCCGATGATGGCCGCGCGACTCGAGCCGATTCCACCGTAAGCGCTGCCGGTATCCAACCCGGCCAGCGTGATCATGAAGGAGCCCAGGGTCAGAATTAACCCGCCGCCCAGGATGTCTCCCATGTTGGAGAGCGGTAAAGGAAAATTGGTCAGGACCGGAATAAGGATTGGCACTGTCATCATGCAGCTGAAGGCCACAACCGGTGCCGCCCAGAACAACCATGAAGCAGTTTCCGGTACCACGATTCCCTTATGGAACAGCTTCCAGAGGTCTCGATAGGGTTGCAAGAGTCCCGGTCCCTGGCCTCGTTGGATCCGTTCCTCGAACTGTATGATGAAACCCTGAATCAGCGGTGCCGCAGTAATGGTGAAGCCGACCTGGCAGATCTGCAGGATGACGTCACGAAATGTCATCGAAGAGTGACTCTGGGGCATAGATCGGCACTATGCGCAGCTTGCTCGACCAACAGCATGAACACCTGTCCTCCTCCGCGTCTGCGGATATTAACAGGAGTCATCGGCCCCAAGGGCGGTTACACGGTGAACTCCATCACCGGCATCAACTTACAATGCGTCGTAAGTGTTGCTCGTCAGCCTGCGCCTGTCAATGGGCATTTGTTCCGTCGCATGAAAGAGGCACTCATCAGGAGTGTATCAAGGTCTTGTTGGGGCATGAGTTTCTGGCTACCGGCAGCAGGACGACGGCATCTTTTACCTAAGGGCGCTCGGACCTATCGATCCGTCGCGGAACCGTGTGTTGGATTTTCCTGCCATTACACGGTCGCATTTTCGATCTCGATGGCGCAGCAGATACGCTGCGCCGACAACCGAGGTCAAGAAACAGAGCGGGGAGATCACCGTCGCGTTAGCGGTTGCTGGCGTTATGCCTCGCTCCGCGCGCGTCGGGAGTTTGTTTCGATGACGTCAGAAACACGGCATCAGGCACTACAGGGCTGTTCTGCCCTGAAAACATCAATGTGGCTAACGGGCGTCGCACGGCGAGCATTAGTGTGCGGCCCAGGGGGCAGGGAAAGACACGCAGGGGGTGCACGGCACGGGCGTCGGGGGCGGCCCCGGGCGAGGAATCTGGAACAATCGCCAGCAACAGGTCCCTACGACGGGGGTATGGATGCGAGATGCGCTGTCTCGTTTATCCGGTCAACTGTGCAGGAATTACCTTCAAAGGTAATCACATTGATACCGCACGGATCCTGTCTGAGCGACCAGTAGCGGGACAGCGACATGTCCAACGCCGTTAGCAGCATGACACGGTTCGAGCTGTCATGGCCGACGACGACGATTGTTTGATTATCATGCCGTTCCCGGAATAACTGCAAAGCCTTGACGAGTCTGATCTGGACGAGTTGCAGCGATTCGGCATCGGGAATGACTGTCATGTCTGGCCGGCTCATCCAGCTCTGGTAAAGGCTGGGCTCTTCCCGGGCAACCGCCATGCGTTCCCGCCCCTGCCAAGCGCCGTAATTGACGTCAATCAGTTCGGGTAGAGCGGTTGGTTCAAGGTGTCGCTTCGCCCCGATTGACCTGGCTGTGTCGATGCAGCGAGATAGTGGGCTGGAATAGACGGCTTCAAATGAACTGACACGACTGAGATACTCCGCGGTCACGCTTGCTTGGCGCCGTCCCTTTTCGGTCAGCGGCAGGTCGATCTGTCCACGAAATTTCTCGGGCTTTATTCCCTCGACATGGCCGTGGCGGACCAGAATCATGGTAAATTGAGGCATTTCAAGAATTCTCCCTTAGAATGGTCATGAAGCCTGGTCCGCACTGCGGCTCCGTGCATTTGGATCGGAAGGCTGCCAGCGATTTCCCGTGGTCAGCGGCATGCCTTTCCCTGAGGTCCATCGATCGAACATTTTGCGCGATGCCAGCTTCCGCAATGCCGTGACTTTGGAGTCCAACCTCGCGTACAGCGTAATCGCCTGGCCTTTGTCTGGCATGTGATGTCGTGGCTCCATGAGCCTTGATCTTTCCTGGGTCGGGGCACGGTCGCTCCCGCACTGGTGGCTATACCGTATAGTACCAACATAGGTGCCCGATCCGTATTGTTGTTGGATTTCATGATCACATTTCTACGACGAGGCCCGCCTATGCGGCGACCGCAGGAGTTTCCGGACAGCAGTTGATTCAGGTTTTGCCCCGGGTGCGCGACCAGGTCGGCATTCCCGAATCCTTGCCCCGAAACCCACAGCAAAAAGAAGAACCCGGGTGGCATGCGTCCACATCACCATGGCTGGCGTCGTCGCTGCGGGTGCGGTCTTAGATGACCCTAGATGACCCTAGATGACCCTAGATGACCCTACAAGGTCGATGAACACGAGTCTCGCCTAGTTAGTGAAACAGCCCGGGAAACAAAACGGTTGTTGCAAAACCGAGGCCGGCAGCGACAAGAATCGCGGTGACGCAGGTTCCGCCAATGTTGCTGATCAGCCTGTTGCGATAGTCACCCATCAAATCCTTGTCGTTGGCCAGAACCAGGAGAAACAGCAACGCCGGCGGCATGGCCAGGGTGGCAATCACGTTCACCAGAATGACGATACTCTCTAGTGGCGCTCCGGGTATCAAGGTCAGCCCTCCGGCGGCGCAAGCCGACCCGATCAAGACCGCATAGAAAGACAGCCCTTCGCGGAGGGGGGTGTTCAGGCTATGGGCTCGACCGGTGACCTCGCCAAACGCATAGGCGGAGGACGTTGAAATGGTGATGGCGGCGACAAGCCCGGCTTCGAAAATGCCTATGGCGAACAAGGTAGCGCCTAGATGTCCGGCATAGGGTATCAAAGCCTGCGCGAATTGCGCGGCCTGGTAGTTGCTCGCGCTGATCCCGTGCGTGAACAAGGGTGCAGTAGCCACGATTGCCGCGATTCCAAATACTGCTGCCAAGGCGGAACCAATCATCGTGTCTACCCTCGTGGAGCTGAGGTCACGGGTAGTGATTCCCTTGTCGGCGGTGGCGCCTTGCTGGAAGAACAGCATCCAGGGCGTGACCGTGGCACCGATATCCGCGATCATCAAGGTGATTGTGTCGGGTTTGAAACCGCCTGGCAACGGGGTCCAGGTAAGGAAGGCATGGCCGATGGCGCTGGGATCGGGATGAACCAGGAATGCGGCGGGCAGGAAAACAGCGTTACCTAGCGCCAGGCCCATGGCGATGCGCTCCCAGGTCTTGTAGCGGGAAGTCGATATCGCGGCTGCGATGACAACGATGCTGATTCCAACTGCGACGATGGGCTGTATACCGAAAAATCCCAGGCCGGCCCGGATCCCGATGAATTCGGTAACGAGGGTCAGAAAATTACCGACAAGGAGGTCGACCATCGCGAAGCCGCCCCAGAAATGGCCGAAGCGGGCGAGGATCAGCTTCGCGTGGCCTTGCCCGGTAGCGGCGCCAATGCGCGCCGCCATTTCCTGCACGATAAACCCGATCGCGAACGTCGCAGCAACAAACGGAAGAAAAAAGCCGATCCCGAATTTTGCTCCTGTCGCAGCATAAGACAGCATGCTTGGCGCGTCATTCTCCCCGAGGAACGTGAGAACCCCGGGACCGACGAGCAGCAGGAGCAGGCGCACGCCAAGCCAGCGCGATGGAGGCTGCCGGCGCAAGGCTTCAATCGTCTGGCGATCGCGGGCGCGGTCAATATCCTCGTGGGCAGCTCCAGGCGGCTGCGCGCTGGTCATTGTGCAAGGCGCGCGATGACGATTCCAACGACCAAAAGCATCGAGAAGAGATAGACACGAAGCGACCAGAACAGGATCCGCACAGCCAGCGACACGGGTTTGCGCTGCCACACCATTGTCCGCCGAGCCGCGTATTCCATTGCCGTTTGGCGGAGCGCGTCATCATGATTGCAGGCAAGCATGTCCGTTTGGCAGAGCGCGTCATCATGATTGCAGGCAAGCATGTCCGTCGTGCTGCTCATGGCAGAAATATAGCCTAGGCTTTGTTTTAGTCAACGGGCGTTGAATGGACGCCGTAACAAACTTGGTTCTGGGCAGCGTAAGGATGGACAATTATGGGCCTGCGGCGATCGTGGGCTTGGTGTTGCCGTTTGGCATCAACATCGTTTTAACGGCTGCTGCCTGACGGTGGGCCAAGCACGCCGGACAGAAGAGGAGGCTGCTCCGGTTTTTGGCAAGTTGATGTCGGGCATGGAACTGGATCGAGCAATGCAATCCGGAAAATCGTTCGTGAAAAATCGTAGAGGCGGGTGCGCAGCCCTGCGCTGGGCCGAGCTGTCCGCCTGGCGTCACCAGCTACAGGCGGCCGGACGCCACTTGATTTGTTGGTGTCCGAGGAAAAACGCCGGCCGCAGCAAGGAGGTCAGCAGCTCTTGTCAGTTGGTTTGTCCGCCTGAATTGTTACGAACGCTGCGCCGATGGTAGTGGTCCGACCGAGGAACGTATCGAGGGAGGCCATTAAGCGTGCCAGGACAACCGATGGTGGGAAGAAGATTGCGCCGTTCACCGACGCGACGGAAAGCCCGACCGAACGAACCAGGATTGCAAGTTCGCGAGCGGTACGGAAGCGGGCACTGCGCCAAAGCGGCGCCCCAAGCCACCCCCGGACCCGTCGCCGCGCAGCCCAGAGGCTCCATTTGCCGAGATCGCCAAGGATCAAGCGCCCACCCGGGCGGAGCACGCGAGCAATTTCCCGGAGAGCATCAGTTGCGTTGGGAACGAACGACAGAACCGTGATGCAGGTGACCACGTCGAAGCATCCATCAGGAAAGGGTAAGGCTTGAGACCGAGCCGCCGTCAGGTGGATGGTGCCGCCGGTACGGGATGCGGCGCGTGCCATCATGCGAAGATCAGGATCGCAACCGACCACCAGGGCAGCGCCATGTTCGCCGGCAAGTAGCGCTAACGTACCATCGCCACAGCCCACATCAAGAAAGGAACGGCCCTTTAGCGGGCCGATCAGATGGAAGAGAAGCTCTGATTCGAGCGCGTCAGTGATTTCGCCGAGGGAGGAATGGCGCCATGTCGCATAGACATCAGGCCCAAATTGGCCGGCTGGCGGGATATCCGGTGCGCAGGTCATGGGAGAATCAGTCGGGGATTGGACAGGCGTTGGAAAGCGTTACCGTCAAGACAACGTGCCCGATGCTGGACGCGCGTGCAAAAGCGTCCTGGATGGAGGCGAAGACGGCCTGATCGTCTCCGACGACGTAGGTGCTCATCGGCCCACTATGGACCGTAAGCCCATGATCGCGCAGTGCGTCCTGTACGGCCACGATAGTTGGCGTCAGGCGTTCTTGGCGCAAAGGATAAACGGCGATCTGCGCGCTAACGGCCATGACATGAATCCTCTGCGTCTGGCAACAATTGTTCACAGCGCCGCATAACGCCTCGGCAGTGACAACACTGTTCGCAATGCGGCGTCCTTATCAAGAAAATATTGTCTTCCTCAGGGTACTGTATATCTTTTTTTTGGAACAATTGTTAAAAAACCCATGGTGTATGCTTGGCCGGCAATTTTGCGTATACTGAGGCGTTGGTATCTCCGGGATCAAGAGCCGGTTTCAGCCCCGTAACGGTGAGATCGATCGGTTTCTTGCCCCTCGGAAAAAAGGCGCCTTTTGCCGATGGTCGCAGGACGAACTGTGATGGGACGTTATAGAGAGAGCCGCTGCACCGGGGAACATGTCATCAAAGATTCTAATTCCTGGGGCCAAGATTGATCCATATCAACATCTCCCGGTTCGGTATCTGATACCGGGGCGGCGGCTTGGGCAAAAAGCAAGGACGACAACGGATGCGTGCCATGGAAACACCCACGCCTAATCATCCGCTACGGGTACTCTTTGCAACATCAGAGCTTTATCCACTGGCCAAAACGGGCGGCCTTGCAGACGTTTGTGCCGCACTTCCGGCCACTCTAGCCGGCTTCGGGACCGATATTCGGGCGATGCTGCCAGGATATAGTTCGGTCCTGGACACGGTACGGTGTCCAGAGGCCGTCGCCGACCTGCCTTTTGGCGGCAGGCTGCTGCTGGGACGTACGCCCGATACCGATCTCCCCGTCTATGTTTTTGACTCGCCGGAACTGTTTCGCCGCCGGGGTGGTCCTTATCAGGACGGTGACAAGCGCGATTGGCCCGACAACCTCCAGCGTTTTTCTGCCTTTTCTGCCGCAGTGGTGCATCTTGGCCTGCGAGGCGACGGCAGCGGCTGGCTGCCGGATCTTGTCCACGCCAACGACTGGCACACCGGTCTTGTCCCAGCTCTCATAAAGTTTCAGGATGGTCCAAGGCCATCTACCGTGTTCACCATCCATAACCTTGCATATCAGGGCAATTTTCCGCTCGACGCTGCGCGTTCGGTTGGACTGCCGGAAGCCCTTCTTACCCCTGAGGCCGCAGAATTCTACGGACAGCTTTCGTGTCTCAAGGCGGGGATCCGCTACGCCGACCGGCTGACGACGGTCAGCCCTACCTATGCTCGGGAAATCCTTACACCGGAATTCGGAGCCGGCCTCGATGGGCTATTGCGCGTCCGCGCCGGAGACCTTGTCGGCATCCTGAACGGGATTGATACCAGATTGTGGAATCCGGCTGAGGACGCAGCGTTGCCCGCGCACTATGACACCGATCATCCCGATGGCAAGCGCGAGGTTAAGGCGCTCGTGTGTCAGGATTTCGGTCTTGACCCGACATCACCGGAACCTCTGGTCATCGGTGTCAATCGCCTGACACAGCAGAAGATGGCAGATGTAGTACTGGACGCATTGCCAATCCTGCTCGACGAAGGAGCGCAGATCATCCTGCATGGCGAGGGGGACCCAGAGCTCGAAACAGCTTTTCGAGCAGCGGCCGTCGGCCACGAATCACAATTAGCAGTTCGGATTGGCTATCAGGAAACGCTGGCTCACCGGCTGCATGCCGCTGCGGACATCGCACTAACCCCCGCGCGTTTTGAACCATGCGGGCTGACGACGATGTACGCCTTGCGCTATGGCGCCTTGCCGATTACGTGCCCGGTCGGAGGGCTTGCCGACACCGTGGTGGATATCGACGCTGAATCCTCCGACACAATAACTGGTACTGGCTTCGTCTTTTCTGAACCGACCGCTGAGGCGCTTGCCAGTACAATGCGGAGAGCAAGATCACTGTTTCGTGATCCCGTGGCGTGGAACCGCGCGCGGTATGCCGCAATGAGTTGCGACTTCGGCTGGGACATTTCAACGCGCCGCTATCTGGCATTGTACAGGGATTTGATCGGCGCGCCGGTAGAAGGTCGAGATCGTCTGGTTGTCGTGTCGCGGGGAACAGACGATCACACGATTACCGCTGCGTCGGCAGCGCCGACGGCCCATCAAGGTTCCCTGCGCAGGTTCGCCGATCTCGGCGGCAAGCTGACCGAGGCGGCAGACTGATATGGTATGGCAGAGAACGGTGTCATTGGCCTCCGACTGGCGCTGTCGTAGCGCCTGCATCGACTCTGCCACCACCAGGACCTTAAGCGTACGCGCGAACGGAGTGCCCCAGCCGAAGTCGCAACTCATTGCGGCAGAAAAGGCAGAAAAACGCTGGAGGTTGTCGGGCCAATCGCGCT
>JAJZCS010000076.1 GCA_021829055.1 Pseudomonadota bacterium | reverse complement strand
GTCACTCTGCTGCCACTGCCGCCCTATGCACCCGAGTTGAACCCGATGGAGAACGTCTGGGACTACCTGCGCGCCAACAAGCTCAGCCTGCTCGTCCGGGACAGCTACGAAGCGATCGTCATCGCTTGCAAGAACGCCCGGAACTTCCTCATCGACGACCCAACACGGCTCACCTCCATCGGCACCAGAACGTGGGCATGGGTCAATGTCTAGGGAAGCTGGTATAAGAGATCGTTAGCCGGAAGAATATAATGCAAGCTCCGGACGGTGCCATCATGGTGGTGATGAATCAAAATGCCGTTGTTCCTTCCGTTGGCGTGTTGAACGGGCCCAGGACGCGCCGTGGCATCATACAGGGGGGCAATGTGCAACTGGATGGTCTCCGGCCGCGGTCATCCGTGACGATGGTGAGCCAAACTGACGCTTGCGGAGGAGCCGCCTCAAAGTCCATCGTGCCAATTGCGGATGAGACGCGGAATAACTAACCCGTAGCTGACATCAGGCGTCCACCCTGTAGGCGCCAAACCCGGTCGAGCCGTTCAGTGCCGGCCAAATGCTGGCCGACCAGCAAGAGACTACGATTGCCCAGTGTTTCACCGAGAATGTCAAAGAACTCGCGTTGAGCCGCAAGGTCAAGACCGGCGCAGGGTTCGTCGAGGATCAGGATTGGTGCAAGATTGAGCAGAGTCCGGGCCAGTAAAATGCGCCTCGCCTGGGCTCCACAAATTTGTATGCCGTATTCGCCGATCCAAGTATCCAGCCCGTCCGGGAGAGCACGGACAAGATGCGCAACGCGGACAGCTTCAAGAGCTTCCCAAATTACGGCATCATCAGCGTCGCGTCGGGCAAGACGAAGGTTATTACGAATGGTGTCACCAAAAAGATGAGTGGTGTGGGAAAGGTAGGCTATTTTTTTATGGACGTCCGCAGCACGTAGGTTCGCAATGTCAGCGCCTCCGAGGCGGATCCAGCCTGACTCGGGGGAAACAACTTTCAGCGCGAGAGCGGCGAGTGTAGATTTTCCCGCACCTGATGGCCCCAGGACAGCGACACGCCCCATGGAAGGCACCTGCAGCGAAACATCTTCAAACACCAGGGAATGGTCTGCGGACCAGCGAAAACGGACGTGGTCAAAACTTAAGGCCGTCGCCTTTGGTAATATGGCTGGACTCGGAGGGTCAGGGGCGCAAGATTGCGTCATAGCCATATCGACCAACCCGGTTACAGAAGCCGTCGCGTGTCCCGCGAGCACGCCGGCGCAGGGCATTATGGCGATGGCTTCAAACGCTACGACTGTGACGAAGATCGCCGCGATCGTCTGGGTGACGTTTGCACCATGAATTAGCAGGACCGTGAGCAAGGCTCCCTGGGCAGCGAGAAACGCGACCGCCCGTATCAAGGCCCGTTGGGCCGCAAAGTCGCGTTCGGTACGGAAGACGCGGGCTTCCTGGGCCTGGACGAGCGCCAGCATCATCCCGTCAGCTCCAGACACTTTAATTTCACGAAGGCCTGAAAGCGCATCGTCGGTGGCCACTCTTAAAGTCGCGATCGCTTGGGCTGTGTTGCCGGTCGCAGCGCGTGCCGAGTGGAATCCCGCCAGTAGTACAACAAGGCCAGCAAGCACAAAACATACGACGACAACGCTTGCAGCGAGCCAGGATTCTTGGCCTACTACAAGCAGCATGACCGGGACTAGCAGGACGGCTCCAGCCGTGGGGAGGAGGACACGCGGATAGAGCGTGTTCAGCGCCTCGACATCGGTCACAAGGCGTCCAAGTGCTATACCACCACGGCGGAATCCGAGACCGCCAGCGCCTCCAGCGGCAAGACGACAAAAAAGCCAAATGCGTACGTCAGTTAGCATACGAAAGCTGACATCATGAGCGAATAGACGCTCGAAGTACCGCAGCATCGGGAGCGCGAGGCCAAGGATTCCCAGCGACAGTGGTAGGGCGACGGTGGTGCCAATCGCTGCAGCAGCTATGAAACGGCCGGTCATCGCCGTTAGAGCGATGTTTGTGCCAAGCGCCGCGAATGCAACCCAAGCGCCAAATACTGCAACGAGGCTGCGGCGTTTCCAAGGCAGGGCGATTCCGAGGAGCGTTCTCAACACGCCACACCTTGCAGGGCGGCGGACGGTCTCGCGCCGAGAGCAAGCCGTCGGCCGGTGAACTCGTGGCCGAATACGGCCTGGGTGACAAGAATGGCGGTGCGCCCGATCGTTAGCCGGCGCAAGCTCTCCAGAACCTCATGTTCGGCTACCTGGTCCAGTTGCGCTGTTGGTTCATCAAGTAGGAGAAGCTGAGCGTCCTTGAGAAAAGCGCGAGCAATGGCGATGCGTTGGGCTTGGCTGCACGAAAGAGGGCAGCCTCCCTCTCCGACCATCGTGTCCAGGCCGTCAGGCAGATCTCGGGCGAACGCCATGACCTGCGCGCGTTCTGCGGCGTCCAAGACTTGTTCGGGACCTGCTTCCGGATGGCCGAGACGGATGTTATCGGCAAGCGTGGCAGTGAAAAGGAAAGGTCGCTGGTCAATCAGTGCGGTTAGGCGGGCAAGGGCGGCAGGAACCAGGGTCTCGATTGCCGCACCGTTGATCGTGATTCGGCCGGACTGAGGACGGGCATGACCCAGCAGCAGATCAATGATTGTCGATTTGCCAGAACCAGATGGGCCGATCAGCATCATCGTCTCACCTGAAGGCACGTGAAAACTGACTTGATCAAGAATTTTTCCGCGTCGATCATCCCAAGCGAAGCTAACATTTTCAAAGGCGACGCTCACACCTTGAGTGCTAACGGTGCGGATTGAATGGGGCGGTGGAGACGGTTCTGAGGGGATCGGCCGGGGTAAATCATTTAGCTTTTCCGCTGCTTTCTGGACCGTTATTCGGTCCAAATATACGGCGTGGACAGCACGAAAAGGCGCGAAAAATTCCGGAATTAATAAGAACATGAACAAGGCGCGTGGTACGATCGCGAGAGTGTTATCGAAAAAAAGTTTTGCACTAAAATGGGCTGCAATGCCGATTATGCAGGTTGCAAACGCGAGGTCGAGTGCGGCGTTTGATAGGAATCCAACACGAAGAACGCGAGCCGTCCGCCGGCGCAAGTCATTCAAAGCAGCGGCTAGGGTTTTACATTCCTCTTCAACGGCGTTGGCGAGGACGATTGTGCTGAGACCTTGTATCCGGTCGGCAAAGTGCGCTCGCAGGCGAGCAAGCTCGATGGATTGGCTGCGTGACGTTGCTGCGGCTCCCATTCCTGCTAGAGACATGAGCATTAACCCTAGCGCGCCCGTGATCAGGAAAATTATCCCCGATACAGGGTCGATCAACGCGGCGGTGACGACAATCAGTGTGGGCGAGACCATTGCCAGCCCAATCGCCGGGATCCAGCGGCTGTACAACTGACCTATTGACTCGATCTCGCCGACAATAACGTCAGTCAGTTCTGCAGCACGTCGTCCGCGTAAACGGCCGGGACCGGCACCGATAAGGTTGGTCAACGCGTTGCTGCGTAAACGTCGCCGCGCGCTGATCCCAAGCGCAGTGGCAATTTGTTCCTGCCACAACATTAGGGTACCACGCATAAACCCGGCGCTTAAAAACGCCAATATGAAAGGTGCGAGTGGAATCGTACCGGGATGGATTACATTGGTCATAAGGCGTGCCGCGCAAAAGGCTTGGACGATCGCCAGAGCCGTTTGGGCCACGCCTGCACCAATCGCGGGAAACGCACGCCAGCAACTCCGCGCAAGTTCCTGCTTTATCCACATTTTTGCGGCACTCGACTTTCTGGAGCCCTTGTCTCTAAAGCTCTGCATAACCATGACTCGCCTCATTTAGAGGCAATCATATAAAGGCTAGAGAGAAAACCCAATCCCGACTGGCGCTGTTTCTGCTAGGAAGTCAATTTTAAGGTCGTGATTACCCAGGCTAGAATTTAAACATGCATGACTAAGGCATGACGGGAATATTAAATGAAGCCCGCAATGGCTCTGCGCAAAACAGGAATCACGGTTGTCTGTTGCTTCCGTGGCTAGACGGCGGCGAAAACTTGCCGCATCAGGCGGGATCGCCATGACTTTGAACCAAGGAAATAACTGTTTATGATTGTTGCGCGAACATTGTCCGAGCTGCGCGGGGTACAGGCGCGCTTGGGTTCTTTAGCACTCGTACCGACAATGGGCGCACTGCATGACGGGCATCTGGCGCTTGTTGCGGTGGCAAAAGGATCTGGGCTCGACGTGGCGACTTCGATCTTCGTCAACCCGATGCAGTTCGGTCCCAGCGAAGATTTCTCTCGATATCCGCGCAACGAAGACGCTGATCTTGTGAAGCTTGAGGCGGCGGGCTGCGCGCTCGCATGGCTGCCGGATGTCGCGACCATGTATCCGCCAGGCGACGCAACAGCGATTAGCGTCTATGGACCCGCGGAAAATTTTGAGGGGGCGATCCGACCCAACCATTTCCGTGGGGTTGCCACGGTCGTCGCAAAACTGTTCGGCCAGATACGACCGGAGCGTGCCTATTTTGGCGAGAAGGATTGGCAGCAGTTACAGGTGGTGAGGCGCATGGTGGAGGATCTCCTGTTGCCGGTCCGGATTGAAGTTGTAGAAACACGGCGCGAACCAGACGGCTTGGCTTTGTCATCGCGCAACCGGTATCTTAGTCCAGCACAGCGCGCGGCAGCACCTGTCCTATATCAGACCCTGACAGCCTTGCGGGCGGCTCTGCATGGCGGCGCGGCGCCCCGCCCGGCCATCAACGCAGCGATTGCGCGGCTCGAAGAAGCGGGATTTGTTCCTGACTATTGTGCTTTGGTCGATGCGGAGAGTCTCGAGCCGATCGAGGCTGTGCGGCCACCCTCGCGCTTGTTGGTGGCGGCGAGACTGGATGGAATCCGCTTGCTCGATACAGTCGGTGTAAATTGACATTGTGCCCATAAACATAGCCGCAAGATGGTGGTCTTTTTTAACTCAGATGATCATCCCACCACCACGGCCATTTTGGGTGTCGGCCTTAAACGCTTCTCTGTCGGCGACATGCTCGTAGCTCATCTGAGGGCGGGCTGGGGCAATTCTTCGTTAACAGGCATGGTCGATGACAGTCGCTTGATTTCTCACGCTCACGCTCACGCTGTAGCGAGCACGAGGCGTGTTGGAGGCGAATGCGCGGGTCAATGGATGATTGTGTTTTCAAGTCTTGGCCGACGATACGGATCTCGAGCACCTACAGGAACACCTCTTCGGCAAAGCGCGTTCGCGGCAGGCTCCACAACCGCAGTCTCGAGTAGAGAAAAAAAACGAAGGAAACGGCTGTTGAGCACGGAGTTTTTGTTGTGCTCTACTGGATCCTGGCATGACGAATGTGATCAAACCATGCATTGTCGCTTTTGTGCGCTGCGTATTGCCGGCTTCATACCGGTCCCGTGTACCGTATCCACTTTGTTGTTTTTCACATTAGCGAGATTGCCTGTGGTCATGGTTCCGCGACTCTGTCGGGTGCACGATTCGGGAACGACAATCAAACCTTTATTCGTTGGGCAAATGCCTGTTGCCAATTCCGGCGCTATCGCCACAAATCGTGTGTCACGGGTTGTTCGTTTGTTAAAATCAACTTACGACAGATCCGGTTTCAGAAAGCGGAAAATGCGGCGGAAATCCGTGATCGCGGAGATCCATGCAAGGTTGGGGGTACAATGAGGAAGTTGCTGCGAAACATGATCCTCGCAAGCAAGGAGGCTTGGCGTCTCGCCAAGCCCTATTTTAGATCAGAGGACAAATGGAAGGCATATGGCCTCCTTGCCGCGATAATGCTGCTAAACATTATTATCGTATACGGTCAGGTACTAAACACGTACTGGTTCAAATACAGCTATGACGCCCTGCAAAAGAAAAACGCCGCATCGTTCTGGAAACTGGCCATCACTTATCAGCACGTTCCAGATTTTCCCTATCTTATACCCGGCTTTCTTGCCATCGGAATTCTTCTCACGGTCACGGGTACGTACGCGGTCTACTTGCAGCAAATGTTGCAGATTCGCTGGTGGAAATGGTTGACACGGGAATTTGTTGGCGACTGGATGCGTGGCGGTGCGTATTATAAGCTAGCATTGACGGCCCAACAAGGATCGGCAGTCGACAATCCAGATCAGCGTATTGCTAACGACTTGGAATTGTTTGTGTCCGCAAATCTTAATCTTTCGATCAGTTTTGTTACCAACATCATTAGCATTGTTTCATACGTAGGCATTCTTTGGGCCGCTTCTGCTCCAATGCGGCTGTTCGGTCTGCACGTTCCAGGTTACTTGGTATGGGCCGCTCTGCTGTATTCCGGCCTTGGCACACTTTTCACCCATCTGATTGGGTACAAGCTCATAGGTCTCAATTTCCGTCAGCAGCAATATCAGGCGGATTTGCGCTTCAACCTTGTTCGTGTGCGTGAGAACACCGAACAAATCGCGCTCTACCGGGGTGAAGAGCCGGAAACAAACGGGATTATGGGGAAATTTGGCTGGATCTACGACAACTGGTGGCAAATCATGCGCCGGACCAAGGCGTTAAATTTTTTTACCCTCGGGTTTTCGAACGCTGCCATTTTCTTTTCCTTGATCGTTGGTGCGCCCGATTATTTCGCGGGAATCATTTCCCTAGGCGTTCTGATGCTGATCAACTCATCGTTCGGCAATGTTCAGAGCGCGTTTTCTTGGTTTGTTGGTGCGTATCCACAAATCGTCGCGTGGCGGGCAACGGTTCAACGACTTGACGAGTTCGAGCGCGCCGTGCGGGTGGCGCACCAGGATGCGGCGTTGCCGGCACTGCAAGTTGATACTCGCGGAGAGAAGCTCGTTGCGGACAACCTCGCAATCAATTTACCGAACGGCGCTGGTCTATTGCGGGCCCGGCACTTCGAGATCCCTCGAGGCGGACCGGTGGCAATAACGGGCGTTTCAGGTTCTGGGAAATCGACTCTTTTGCGTACCCTGGCTGGCATATGGCCGTTCAGTCATGGCAAAGTAACACGGCCGGAAGGGGATTTGATGTTCCTGCCGCAGCGACCCTATTTTCCACTGGGGACACTCAAGCGTGCTACTGCCTATCCTCATGATGAAAGTAGTATCGAGGATGAAGCCGTGCGTGCAGCGCTCGATGCCGTTGGGCTTGCCGGCCTCGCAGACCATTTGGGCGAGGTAGACAACTGGGCACTTCGGCTTTCTGGCGGCGAGCAGCAGCGTTTGGCCATTGCCCGTGCATTGTTGCTTAAACCTGACTGGCTGTTTCTTGATGAGGCGATGTCGGCCTTGGATGTGCCTTCGGCGCAGTCGCTGTTTGCGCTGCTGCAGACGCGATTGCCCGACGCTCAAATCATTTCCGTGGCGCATCATGCTGCGATGGTAGACCTGCATGCCCGCGTGGCCTCTTTGAAGGCAGACGAGACAGGCGTGATGCGGCTGGAACTTGGTGAAGCGGTTCCTGGCGAGTAAATAGAGTAGCCGCGGTGACGCCACAAATAACAAATTTAACGCGAGTAACGCGCCGAGACGTTGCCCGTGCGACATCGGAAGAGCAGCAGAGTACGACGGCGTTATGCAGCAAGTTGGCGCCGAAATAGGTCTGCTCATGGGTAGAGTTCTATCTTGGTTTAAACATACGCCCCTCGTGACCGTGATAGCAGCAGGTAGATGACGGGTAGAACAGAAGTGCGCCACTCGGTGTTCTGGATGCAGTGCGGTCACGGATACCACGTATCTTGAAACTAACGCGTCTGGTCGAGATTGCCAAGACAAGAAGCATCGGGACGGTTGGCCCCAACTTTTTTTGCAATTAGCCGAGAGATGCCCGGGGAGAAAAGGTGTCCTTCCCGGGAGTAGGTGACATATTGTTTTGGGGACATGAGTGACAGTTTTGCCCCGAATGGATTGTCGGCGGGTTCACCTCTGCACTCCGTGTCATCGAAGTAGCCGAGATTATAGTCCATGATGCTGACCAGCCCGTGCCCGTCGAGCAGCGCATGGGTGGTCGAGAGCGCGGGCCTGTGGATGTCCGGATATCTCTTGGCCAGAAGCTCCAGGATCTTTGGCGCCCCAGGACGGCTTCTCCTGCTTCAGCTGCACATTCAGCGCCTCGATCTGGAACGGCAAGCTGGTTGGCATGTCGGTACGGCCGAGGCTCCACAGTCCGTCAGCCCTTCCAGACCCGTGTCGTGATGGTGCTGGATGGTCTTTCAGGCCGTCTTGCGCGAGATCCTGAACTCCCGGGCCAGCGCCGCCATCTTCTCACCCTCCAGAACCCGAAAGATGAACCTCACCCGTTCGTCCATAACATTACACTCCTTCCAAGGCATGCGACGCTCCCTCGAAAGGCAAGAAGTGCAACCTGTGT
>JAJZCS010000075.1 GCA_021829055.1 Pseudomonadota bacterium | reverse complement strand
GCGAGCGTGGCATCTGGTTGTTGCGCATGCAAGCCGCCCTGCGGCGGTGGATACGATTCCTTTGGCAGTCGAATCATATCACACGATCTCGTCGCAATGTCGCACATCATTATGATTTAAACGGCCGGTTATATTCATTGTTTCTTGATCGAGACCGGCAATACTCATGTGCGTATTTCCGTCGCGGTGATGAAACTATCGAGGAGGCACAAGAAGCGAAGAAGCGTCACATAGCAGCAAAATTGCTGCTTGATCGGCCCGGCCTAACGGTACTGGATATCGGCTGCGGGTGGGGAGGCATGGCATTGACCTTAGCGCGCGACTATGGCGCGCGAGTCGTAGGCATTACCCTTTCCACGGAACAATTGAGTGAGGCGCGCGCGCGTGCTGAAACCGAAGGGGTCGCGGACCGTGTGCGTTTTGAATTAATGGATTACCGCCAGATGGATCAGCAATTCGACCGGATCGTTTCGGTTGGTATGTTTGAACATGTAGGCCTGCCGAACTATGGAACTTTTTTTTCAACCGTCAGGAGGTGCCTGCAACCGGATGGTGTGGCGCTAATTCACGCGATTGGCCGATTCGATGGGCCGGGGGCGACGAGTCCTTGGATTCAAAAATATATTTTCCCAGGCGGATATTCGCCTTCACTGTCCGAAGTGTTTGCGCCGCTGGAACGGTCTGGGCTTCGCAGTACCGACTTGGAAATACTGCGTCTGCACTATGCAATGACCCTGGCGAATTGGCGACGGAGGTTTGTGGCTAACCGCGATACGATCGCATCGATATATGATGAACGTTTTTGCAGGATGTTTGAATTCTATTTGGCGGGCTCGGAACTCGCGTTTCGTGTGCAGGATCATATGGTGTTCCAGATTCAGTTGGCAAGGAAGCAGGATGCCGTCCCGCTGACCCGGGATTATATGTCTGCCGCGGAGCAAGCCGCCGCTCGAATCGGCGCAACGCTGTGATTCCGGTGGCTCGATCGCCGTATATCCCTACTCTGCAGTATCGGCGCGGGAAAGAATCGACGTATAGGAACAAACCAAGTTGCGGTCTCCGTAGACATTATCCACGCGTTTGACCGGCGGCCAATATTTCATGGTACGCAGATAGGGCAGTGGAAAAGCTGCTTGTTCGCGAGAATAAGGATGCTGCCATGTGTTTGCGGTGACCTCGGCGGCTGTATGAGGGGAATTTCTCAGCATGTTATCGTTTTTTGGTAATTCCCCCGTCTCGATCATGGCAATTTCGCTGCGAATCTGAATCATTGCATCACAAAACCGATCGAGTTCCTCCAGCGTTTCACTTTCGGTGGGCTCGATCATTAGTGTGCCAGGGACAGGCCATGACATTGTTGGCGCATGGAAGCCGTAATCCTGCAGACGCTTCGCGATATCGTCGACCACTACGCCCGTTGCAGGCTGGAATCCGCGGCAGTCGATAATGCACTCATGCGCAACCATTCCGTGGGCACCAGCATAGACGATGGCATAATGCGGGGCGAGGCGGTGCGCGACGTAATTGGCGTTGAGGATTGCTGCTTCAGTCGCTGCGCGTAAACCGGAACTCCCCATCATTCGGATGTACGCATATGGGATCGGCAGGATCAAAGCGCTTCCGAAAGGCGCGCCACTAACGGGACCATAGCCCGTGGGCGGGCCGGCGTCACCGCGCAGTGGATGGTTCGGCAAGTATGGTGCGAGATGTGCCGCGACAGCAATCGGGCCAACCCCCGGGCCGCCGCCACCATGTGGAATGCAGAAAGTCTTGTGAAGATTGAGGTGGCACACGTCTGCGCCAATCGCTGCTGGGTTTGTGAGTCCGACTTGCGCGTTCATATTTGCGCCGTCCATGTACACTTGCCCACCGGCCTGATGCACGCGAGCACAGATTTCCCGCACCTTCGTCTCGAAAACGCCGTGCGTCGAGGGGTAGGTAATCATCAGAGCGGCCAACTGATTACGGTGAGCGGCGATTTTTGTGTCGAGGTCGACCAGATCAATGTTTCCATCATGGTCGCATGCAACCGGAACAACACGATAGCCCGCCGTAGTAGCCGAAGCTGGATTTGTGCCATGTGCAGACGTAGGGATCAGGCAAATATCCCGTTCGCTTTGCTGTCTTTTCTGATGCCACGCGCGAATTGCTAACAGGCCAGCGTATTCGCCTTGCGCACCCGAATTTGGTTGAAGTGAGACTGCAGCAAAGCCGGTGATACGGGCAAGAAGATCCGCGAGGCGACTTGTCAGAACAGAATAACCAAATGTTTGTTCGGCGGGGGCGAACGGGTGGATATCCGAGAAAGAGCGCCAAGTGATTGGGATCATTTCGGCAGTGGCGTTAAGTTTCATCGTGCATGAACCCAGCGGGATCATGCTGCGATTGAGCGAAATGTCCTTGTCTTCCAAACGCTTCAGGTAACGTAGCATCGCGTGCTCCGAGCGGTGCCGGTGAAAAACAGAGGCGGTCATGAAGTGACTTGTTCTAACAAGCGAATCAAGAGGTGATATGAGCGAATGACTTGGCCCGCCAATGATCTCAGCTAATTGTTCGATCTCGCTCTGGGTTGCTGTTTCGTCGAGCGCGATCCCGAGGGCGGTCGTATCGATGCGGCGGAGATTGAAGCCGGCATCGAGCGCGCGCGTTAAGATAGCGTCTGTTCTCTGTCCGGTATCGATGGCTACTGTATCAAAAAAGACGTTATGCCTAAGCGGGAGTCCCGCCTTGTGTGCAGCTCCTGCGAGGATACGCGCGGCACGGTGTACACGCCGAGCAATCGCAGTCAGTCCGTCTGGACCGTGCCAGACGCCGTAAAATGCTGCGACTATTGCTAGCAACACTTGTGATGTGCAGATGTTGGAAGTTGCTTTCTCACGGCGGATGTGTTGTTCGCGTGTCTGTAATGCGAGACGCATCGCAGGCACACCTGCAGCGTCAACCGAGACGCCGACCAACCGCCCTGGCATGTGTCGCTTTAGCTCGCCGCGGGTTGCAAAAAAGGCAGCGTGAGGACCACCAAACCCCATCGGCACGCCAAAGCGCTGAGCGGAGCCGACCACGATATCGGCGCCCATTTCGCCGGGTGGCTTGAGGATTGCGAGTGCTAACGGGTCTGCACACACGATACCAAGGCCGCCGACGGCCTGCGTGGCGGCGATATCTGTTGTAAGGTCACGTACGGCCCCGGTGGTACCCGGATACTGCAGAACAACTGCGAACGGGTTTGTCTGCCTTATTGCGTCGACATCTCCCGGTTGGATATCGCGCAGGTTCCAGCCTAAAGGTGCGGCCCGCGTGGCTATGACGGCACGGGTTTGCGGATGCACATCGGCGGCAATGGCGATTGAGGTGGAACCGCCGCGATTGACCGCGTGAGCCATTGATACGGCTTCGGCCGCCGCCGTCGGCTCATCAAGTAGGGAAGCGTTGGCGATGGCCATTCCCGTCAGTTCCTCGATCATCGTTTGAAATATTAACAGGGCTTCCAAGCGCCCTTGAGAAATTTCAGCCTGGTAGGGAGTATAGGCTGTGTACCAGCCAGGACTCTCCAGGACGTTACGTAATATAACGGGCGGCGTGATCGTGCCGTGGTATCCCATCCCGATGAAACTGCGCTTGACTTGGTTCTGCTCCGCATAAAAACGCAGATCATCAAGGATTTCTGCCTCTGTGACCGGCGGTGGCAGCTCAGGCGTTTGCGACACCAAAATCGCGCGTGGCACCGTCTTGTGGATCAACTCATCCATTGAGCTAAGACCAAGTGCCTGGAGCATCTGCTGGCGTTCGGCCGCGCGAGGGCCGATATGGCGGTAAACAAAGGAACCATCCGCGACTGAAGAGACGAGTTCGTTCATCGGAAGATCTCCGTCAGAGTGATTGAACGAATGCCTGATAATCTTCCGCGCTCAAGAGGGCGTCGAAATCAGCCTTATTGTCCGGGCGGAGCTTAAAGAACCATGCATTCCCTTCAGGGTCTTTGTTGGCTGCACCTGGGTCGTCGGCAAGCGAAGGGTTATTCTCGGTAACCGTACCGGCGAACGGTGCGTAAACATCTGAAGCCGCCTTTACACTTTCAATAACCGCGCAAGCCTCGCCGGCAGCGAAACGCCGACCGGCTGCCGGAAGGTCAATGAAAACGATATCGCCGAGCGCTGACTGGGCGTGATCAGTGATTCCAATGGTGGCGATGCCGTCGTCGAAGCGAGCCCATTCGTGGTCCTTGGTGAAGCGGGTTGCGGTCATGGATTTGCGCCTTTCATCGAGCATAGCGGTGAGGAACAAACGGCAAAGGGACAACATGGAGTACTACCCGGCGGCTACGTAAGGTCGCCTCAAGTAGGGTGCCATCTTCCGCACGATCGTGGCGGATGTATCCCAGGGCAATCGGTGCATTGAGGCTGGGGGCGAACGTGCCGGAGGTTACACGGCCAACGAAGGCGCCCTCGGAATCCCGCAATTCGGCGCCGGAGCGCACCGGAGCAGGCCCGTCGACGTACAGGCCAACAAGTCTTTGGTGCGGGCCCCTAGCGTAGGCTTGGCTCACTGCGGTGCCGCCGAGAAAATCCCAAGCTACTTTACGACGTTTACCTATGGTAAATGTGAGGCCAGCCTCGATTGGGTTTGTGCTCTCATCGAGGTCATTGCCATAAAGAGGAAGACCAGCTTCCAAGCGCAGGGAATCCCGGGCGCCCAAACCCGCCGGTTTTACGCGTGGATCCGCCAGTAGTGCACAGGCAGCGGCTTCGGCGTACTCGGCGGGGATACTGATCTCAAAGCCATCTTCACCGGTGTACCCCGAACGGCTGATTACGGCTTCGGTGCCGCACAATGGCATCACGGTCGTATCCAGGAACCTTAATGATTTCGAGTTTGGGGCGATGGAGGAGAGAACCGCTTCGGATTCAGGTCCCTGAAGAGCCAGAAGCGCACGGTCGAGTAGTGGCTGCAATGAAATGTTGGATGGCAGATGCGCCCTGATGTGAGCGAGATCCTCCTGTTTGCGGCTAGCATTGAAAATGAGAAGTAGTGCAGTAGTGATATTGGCGACCATCAGATCGTCGACGATGCCGCCGTGATCATTCATAAGTAAGGTATAGCGTTGTCGGCCAGATTTTAGACCGTTGATGTCACCCGTAACGATACGCTCCAGTGCGGCTGCCCCGCCTGGCCCGGTAAGGGCCGCCTGGCCCATGTGCGAAACGTCAAAAAAAGCCGCATGGTGGCGGCAGTGCAAGTGTTCGTCTATGATCCCGCTATATTGGAGCGGCATGGCATAGCCGGCAAAGCCAACCATCTTTGCACCTAGCCGTCGGTGCAACGGATCAAGCGGAACGGTGAGCAGTTTAGGATCCGTCAACGGCAATACCCCCGCGCAAGCAGCAGACGGGTACAAACCCGTCCAGACTGACCCCCCTCTGTCGCGGGACCTGAGAGATTCGGGCAGCGCGCGACCGCTCCTTACTCCGTCGGTGCGGCGAACGACGCCGGCTTTCCAGAGATCCTTCTGCCCTGCGGTCCTTTTGCCTGAGCGTTTCCGGGGGCCGGTTGCGCCTTCGGCGGTGATATGGGCGGGCCCATATCCCTAATCATATCACTCTCTCCCGCATGACATTTCGAATGGTATCTTTGTGGCCCAGACGAAGCTGGGAGACAAGCTGTTTTTGAACTCTGGGTCCTTGTCTTGACCAGCAACGGAGCGTGGCGAGTCGATTACGGAGCATTGGTGAAAGGGGGACAGGGTTTTGTTGCTGGCGCAGCGGCGCTTCGGGAAGACGGAGTTGATGTGACGGATTCGAACGCTCTCGGCAGTGGTCTCGGTGACGAGAGCCGCTTGAACGAGCACGGCAATGCCAGTGTGGGGTGTTTCCGCGGTCCAGGTTGGCGGGCTCTCAACACATGGACGATGGGGATTTCAGGCCTCCCGTTTCCATTTGCGGCTAAGGAGACCTGTGTGCGAGGTGACCAGGAATTCAAAGACGAAGGGCGAGCCTGGGATTCGGCCGTCTGGCTGGGCGCCATGTGCGGGGTAAGGAGGCAGTTTCCCGGAAACAGTATCCTAAGGTCCCAAAAGAACTGATTCCGGGGGGCGGTGGATGAGATGCATAATACCAACGTCCGGAACTCTCGAATTGACTAAATGGCCACAACAGTTGGAATAAAGTGCGCACATGACGCCCGGTACCTTCAACGAGATGTTTGCCGATGAGGACGCTGTTGTCGTCGTGCTCCTATGTAGGACCGGGACCATAGTGCCTCTGTCCAAACAGGAGTAAATATCGCACCGTTAATATCCGGATCAAACAGATAAGTTTTTTTAGGAGAGATCAACAGGGTCACGGAAATAGCCGAGTCGCTATCCATCCATTGCCCGTGCGACTGAAGAGTGCACGATCGTGGAGCCGAAAATCACGGTCTTCCCAGAACTCAATGGCGTCTGGAGCAACGCGCCAGCCAGACCAATGAGGGGGACGGGGAATTGGTGAATCCGCGTACTTTGCGATTTCCAGCTCAAGACGCCGTTCCAGGATTTCGCGATTGGCCAGAGGCCGCGATTGATCGGATGCCCATGCGCCGATTCTGGACAAGCGTGGCCGAGAATCAAAATATGCGTCGGCCTCGGAATCGCCGACTTTACAGGCAATACCTTCAATGCGGACCTGTCTTTTACGTGCCTTCCAATGAAACAGCAGTGCCACCGACGGATTTTGGATGATTTCAATGGATTTGCGACTTTCGAGATTGGTGTAAAAGACAAAACCGTGACGGTCCCAGCCCTTCAGCAACACGATTCGAGCGGACGGCGTGCCATTGGGGGTGGCCGTCGCCAACGTCATTGCGTTGGGGTCGTTAAGCTCGGAGGCTTCCGCCTCTCCCATCCACGCTTCGAACAAATCAAACGGGTTATTATGTAAATTGATCATTGGCAGATCTTTCACGATGCGGTCTCGGTCCGCTACTTGATACGGTACGCCGGCCTGTGCCACCACCCCGAAACCGCCATACCAGCGGTCGTCCCATTTGGAGCATGTTATGAACGAACAAGAACCGCTCTTTCCTATCCGCGGTGACCTGATGCGCGGCAAACGCGGACTGATCATGGGGGTCGCGAACAACCGTTCGATTGCATGGGCCATAGCGCAGGCCGTGGCGGCGCAAGGTGGTGAATGCGCTTTCACCTACCAGGGCGAGACACTGGAAAAGCGGGTTCGCCCGTTGGCAGCCAGCATTGGCTCGGATCTCGTGCTGCCTTGCGACGTCGGCAAAGAGGACGAACTTGATTCCGTGTTTGCTGCGCTACAGTCGCGATGGAGCACGATCGACTTTCTTGTCCATGCAATCGGTTTTGCCGATAAACAATATCTGCGCGGCAGGTTTGCGGATACGCCGCGAGCCCAGTTTCTGCAGGCAATTGATATATCGTGTTATTCCTTCGTTGGGGCAGCGCAACGTGCGGCCGCGCTCATGCCCCGGGGCGGATCCCTGCTCACGATGACCTATCTTGGCTCGCAGCGTGTCATGCCACATTACAATGTCATGGGAGTTGCCAAGGCCGCACTCGAGGCATCTGTACGCTATCTGGCTGCAGATTTTGGGACGGATGAAATCAGGGTCAACGCGATCAGTGCCGGCCCAATCAAGACCCTGGCAGCTTCTGGCATCGGCGATTTTACCTATATTCTGAAATGGAATCAGTATAATTCGCCGATGCAGCGCAATGTGCTGCTGGAAGAAGTTGGTAGTGCCGGCCTCTATCTTCTCTCCGATCTTTCGCGTGGAGTGACGGGAAACGTGCATCTGGTTGATTGCGGTTATCACGTCATTGGCATGAAGAACGCCAACGCCCCCGACATTAGTAAGATCGACTAGCCGCAAGGCGGGCTCGTAAGCCGCTATAACGGCTTACGAGCCCGATCAATCAGTCGACGCAAAACATTGGGTTTCGTGGGTTTCCGTATTTTTTTCTGTGTTTCAGCCGCCTTTTCGTCCGCTCGACGACGGGCTTCTTTTTCCTTGAGCCAGGCTTCCAGAGTCATGTTCGCGCGCTCGGCGCGCTTGCGCTCGTAGTCACGTTGTTTCCCGGTCATCTTCTCGATCATGAATTGACCGGTGCCAGAACTTCAAACTCCATTCAAGATGGCTGTTCGACGGCGCAAGAAAAGTTCTCCGCTTATACCGGATGTTGCGGCAATTGCGTGTCGGGCCACGTCCGGCCAAACAATTCATTTCTCGATCAATGCGGTTTCAAGTGGGTGCCACCCAGCACTAGTATGTCGTCTCTCAGTGTCTGACCTAGAATTGAGGTGAGTGATTTCAGTGGTTTATGATTCTCTATTGGTTGTGAGGACAACGGAGGATCAGGTGGCCTGGACTCACATGGGGAGG
>JAJZCS010000074.1 GCA_021829055.1 Pseudomonadota bacterium | reverse complement strand
CGGAATGACCTTTGCCACGACATCGCCACCGCGCTCAGTGGCAACCAGCAGCAGCGGACGCTTGGTCCCCCGCCCCTGCGGATTGGGCGGGGGCGGATCGCGGTCGTGGTCGCGGGAGGGCTTCGCTCGTTTCCGGGGCGGCGCACCGGCATACATTTCATCAATCTCAACCACCCCAGCGAGGATGGGATTGGCCTCGGCCATCATGACGCGGATGCGGTGGTTCATGTGCCACGCGCTATTGTAGGCGATGCCCAGCATCTCGCTCAGTTTGAGCGAAGAAATTCCTTTGGACGACGCCACGATCAGGTAGATCGCCTGCGCCCACATGAGCAGCGGGAGGTGGGTGCGGTGCATCGGCGTCCCAGCGGTGACGCTGAACTGCTTCTTGCACGCCTTGCAGTGCCAGAACTTTGTCCTGGGCATGTAGGCGGCATTGCCAACCACTCCACAGTGGTAGCACTCCGGGCCGTTCGGCCACCGGGCGCGCTCGAACCACGACCGCGCCGCGGCCTCGTCGGGGAACAGAACGTTGAAGACGCGGAGGGACAGGCTGGTCGCCATATCGTTACACTGGCGGTTGCGTCCCGTTTAGTCAACCACGGAGTCCCGGTACGAGATATCGGGCCTGTGCGTGCAGCTTCTCCTTTACGGCTGGCCCATATCTAGTCGTACCACCGAACCAAGAAGAGGGGGCGATCTGAGTAAGTAAATCATATGTTTTCTTGTGCGGAGGGGCATTACATTGTTTCGTTGTAGAAGCTGAAAGTGTTGAGGCGTTGGGCCGTAATTCCGCTACCTTTGCTGGCACCTGGTTTGAAGTTTTGCTTGCTTGGCCAAAGCAGTCTAATTGCCAACGTCCGATGCGTGATTACGACACCTACTGGCAGAAAAGGTTAGGCGAGCTGGCCGCAAGCGGGCGGCGCCGGTGCTTGCGCGTGCTGGACAGACGGTCGGCCTTGCGTGTGCGTGTTGAGAAGGGGCGCGAACTGCTTGATGTTTCTTCTAACGATTATCTAGGCCTCTCACACCATCCTGCACTAATTGCTCGCGCGAATGAATACTCGCTTGCTTGGGGAGTCGGTGCTGCGAGTTCACGTCTTGTGGGCGGCAATCTTCCCCCAGCAGAGCGCGTGGAGGCCGCGCTCGCTACGTTTAAGGGAATGGAAGCGGCGCTGCTGTTCGCTAGTGGGGTGCAGGCCAACCTTACCATGCTCCCCGCCTTGCTCGACCCAAAAACGCTCGGGGCAGAGCCGCTTGTGTACGCCGACCGATTGAACCATGCCAGTCTGATTCAAGGCTGTGTTGCTGCTGGTGTGCGGCAGATCCGCTTCCGCCACAACGATCTTGCACATTTGTGCGAACTGCTGGAGCAGGACCGGGAGCGGAGCCAGCCACGTTTCATCATTTCAGAGACGGTGTTCAGCATGGATGGAGACAGCCCCGATCTTCCGACTCTGACGGCGCTTGCCGCGCGGTATGGGGCATTTTTGTATCTGGACGAGGCTCATGCGAGCGGTGTTCTTGGACCGGGTGGAGCCGGCCTTGCCCATGGCCTGCGTAACGCGCTTGTCATGGGCACCTTCAGCAAGGGGTTAGGGGGTTTCGGCGCGTATGCCACATGCTCGGATACCTTGCGCGACTATCTCATCAACCGATGTGGTGGGGTGATCTATAGTACTGCTCTACCGCCTTCCGTGCTTGGCGCGATGGAGGCGGCTCTCGAACTGATCCCCACTCTCGAGGCCGAACGAGCGCATGTGCAGCAGCTTGCAACCCGCTTCCGCGAGCGACTGATAGCGGCGGGACTTGATATCGGGAGATCCACTACGCAAATTGTTCCGTTGATTGTGGGTCATGAGAGACGCGCATTGGCATTGGCGGCGGCACTCGAGGAGGCAGGTTTTTTTGCTGTTCCTATCCGCCCGCCGACCGTTCCGGCTGGCACAAGCCGGATCCGCTTCGCATTCTCTGCGTGTCATCGGTCAGAGGATGTGGAGAGGTTGGCCGATAGCGTGATCCGGTTGATGTTATGAAGAACCCGCTGTTCCTCTTCATTCATGGATGGGGCTTTGATTCCGAATTCTGGACTCCGTTGCGTGGGCAATTCCCGCCCGAGGATAGCTTAGCTTGGGATCTCGGCTTTTTCGGCGCGCACGAGCGTCCAACGTTGCCATCTGGCCGTCCGGTTATCGCGGTTGGCCATTCGTTCGGCCTACTCTGGCTCCTGCATCACCACCCGGTAGACTGGCAGTCGTTGGTGTCGATTAATGGTTTTACCTGCTTTGCTGCACGGGACGATTTCCCTGCCGGTCACGAGCCACGCCTACTCGCCCGCATGCGCCGGCGCATGCGAGGCAAACCGGAAGCGGTGTTAGCGGATTTCCAGGCACTTTGCGGTGATGCTCGGTCCTGTAAAACGACGCCTAACGTCATGGTATTGGACGAGGGACTAGCCGCGCTTGAGACATGGGACGAACGAGGAGGCGATGTCGCGCTTGCTTTATGCGGCTTTTCAGATCCGCTGATTCCTCCTTCGATGAGTCGGGCCATGATTCCAGAGGAGCGCATCGCCTGGCACCCAGGCGGGCACCTTCTACCGCTGGAAGTTCCAACCTGGTGTGCGGCGCAGATCAAGCACGCAGCCCGGCTATGAATACGACGTCTAACCGGATTGCTGCCGCCTTCAGCGCTGGAGCCATGGCGTACGATGAGGCCGCGCGGCCTCAGCAGGCGATCGCAAGGTGCTTGGCGCGGCGCATAATCACCGCTCAGCTTGGACGACGCCCGGAGCGCGTGCTGGAAATTGGCTGCGGCACAGGGTTCCTCAGCACGGAACTAGTCAAAGCGTTTCCCGCAAGCTACTTTATCTTTAGCGATATCGCTCCTGGTATGCTCGCCCGGTGCTCAGGCACCCTGGGACCAACTTACGAGTACAGGCTGATGAATGGCGAATGGCCAGATGCGTCGCTCGGATCATTCGACCTCATCGTGTCAAGCCTCGCTATGCAATGGTTCGCTGATTTGCGTAGCGGCCTGACCCGATTGGTCCGGCAGCTCGCTCCGGGCGGACGGCTGATGTTCGCCACCATGGGTCAGGAAAGTTTTGCTGCCTGGCGACACGCCCATGAGGCTCTCGGTATTCCCTGCGGGTTGCATGACTATCCGGCGCCCAACGCGTTCCCGTGGCCGGACGGCACACGGGGAACCTTGGAGATCGAATGGTTGGAAGAACATTTTCCCGACGGCCACTCCTTTTTGCATGCGCTGAAGCAAATCGGGGCGGGTACCCCGGCGTTTGGTTACAAGCCGCTGAGCGCGGTACAATTGCGTCGCGTACTAGCGCGCTTTGCAGGTGGATTCATGGCCCGGTACCAGATTCTTTACGGTGTGCTTTGCGGGGAGTGAGTACCATCGCGGACGGTCAGCGAAAACGCGTGAGTACCGAGGCCGTGCAGCCGGTGGCTATCCGGCATTTCTCAATGTGCTCTGACGGCGTGGTTCGCCAGTGGAGGACGGATGCTCCCAGGAAGTTGTTGGTAGGACTTGGTAGCAGACGAGCGGTTTGTCGGGGCAACCTGGCGGGCTGAAGCCTCGTGACAAAGGCCGCCATTGGGCGGTTGAGCAACCGGCAGGCCGCAACGCGAGTGAAGCCTGAGCAGGCCAAGTCATGGACGCCGACCCGCCTGAGAAACGGGGGAGGCCCGTGTGGGACGCGGAGGTCGCGCCTCCGACATCGTCTTGACGATGCTCCCGGCGGGCGTCGGACAGGGTCGCAGTACCGGTGAGGCTGGGCAGCTCCAGCGAAGGGAAGGGCCCTGACCTTCTTCGCGGCTCTGCGGTCAGACCGCATCGACGCCCCCTACATCTTGGACCAGCCGGTCAACGGCAGAAATTTTGTCGCCTACATCAAGCAAATGCTGGTGCCGACGTTGGCGCCCGGCGACATCGTTATCATGGATAATCTCGGCAGCCACCGGTAGTGCGCAAAGCCATTCGTGAGGCTGGTGCCAGGCTGCTGTTCCTGCCGCCCTACAGCCCGGACCTGAACCCCATCGAGCGCAAGTCTTTGCCACAAACTGAAAACACTGCTCCGCAAGGCCGCCGAACGCACCGTCGAGGTAATGTGGAAACGCATCGGAACGCTGCTCTCAGAGTTCAAGCCGGGAGAATGCGCAAACTACCTCAGAAACTCAGGATATGCATCAAATTAGGTGAAAGAGACTCTAGCCGCCAGTCAGGCCACCATTTCTGGTCGCCCAGCTATTGCGCCGCAAGCTGCGGTGGCGTCCCGCTTGGTGCGGCATCGATTATTCCTTTCTGGGCATCATCAATGGCGCGCGAAGGAGGTCCGCTCCCCGGCGGTGCGGGTTTGTAACGTCCAGCGTTGGCCCGATCGGCACAATTCCACTCGGGTTGATGGACGGATGGCTGCCATAGTAATGGCCCTTAATGTGCTGCAGGTTCACGGTTTCATCGACGTCGGATGTTCGGAAAATGTCTCGGACATAGGCCGATAGATTCGCATAATCGGCGATTCGGCGCAGGTTGCATTTGAAATGTCCGACATAGACGGCATCAAAGCGTACCAAGGTCGTAAACAGGCGGACGTCGGCCTCGGTGAGCTGGGTCCCGAGCAGGTAGCGTCGCGTTGCAAGGCGTTGCTCAAGCCAGTCGAGAGTTTCAAAAAGCGGTATGACCGCCTCTTCGTATGCGATCTGGGTGGTTGCGAAGCCGGCTCGGTACACGCCGTTGTTCACGGTCTCGTAGATGCGGGCGTTCAGCGCTTCTATTTGTGGACGCAATGCTTCCGGAAAATAATCGCCAGGCTCGGCACCGGCGCCATCGAACGCACTGTTGAGCATCCGCATGATATCGGATGATTCGTTGTTCACGATGGCGCGGGTGCGCTTGTCCCATAACACTGGCACGGTTACGCGACCGGTATAGGTGGGGTTGGCCAGCGTGTAGACTTGGTGCAGGAACTCCGCACCGTTGACGGTGTCCGCAACTACTCCGGGCCCCGGTGCAAAGGTCCAGCCGTCCTTGCCCATGAACCAGTTCACCACCGACACACTAATGGTCTCCTCCAGCCTTTTGAGGGCACGCATGATAAGAGTCCGGTGCGCCCACGGACAGGCGAGGCTCACATAAAGATGATAGCGCCCCGGTTCTGCGGCAAAGCCGTCCTGTCTGCCGTCAGCTGTAACCCAGCGGCGGAACGTGCTGTCCTGGCGGACAAATCGCCCCCCGTGTGGAGCGGTGTCGTACCATTGGTCATGCCAGTTACCGTTGATTAGGAGCCCCATCGGCAGTTCCTCGTAATGCCCTTTCCCATCATGTGCGCGGTGAAAAACAGCGTGAGTGGATCCGCGTGTTCGCGGGGGTATCGGGACCTGATAATGGGCCACAAGGGCCAGAATCTCTGAAAGTCGATCGGCCTTTAACCCAAAAATCACGAGTGGCGAAGCCGGCAGGAAGCGAGCGACGACGTGGCATTAGTCCGCCAACTGGCCAGAACGAGATGCAAACATCGGAGCGCTTTCTTTGCACGAAAGAACACGGCCGGGGCATAATGCGCCGGCGCACGCTGCTTCAGCCGAACAATTTGTTGGCAATTTCCGCGACGTGGCGGCCCTGGAAACGGGCGCCAGCAAGCTCACTTGCGGAGGGTTGCCTGCTAGCATCGCCCGCTGCAATGGTAGTGGCACCGTACGGACTGCCACCTGTCACTTCATCCACCCTGAGTTGCTCCTGAAAGCTGTAGGGCAGGCCGACAATGACCATCCCAAAATGCAGAAGATTGGTGATGATCGAGAATAACGTGACTTCCTGGCCACCATGCTGGCTGGCTGTGGATGTGAAGGCGGAGCCAATTTTGCCGTTAAGGGCTCCGCGCATCCACAGGCCGCCGGCCTGGTCGAGGAAGCTGGCCATCTGTGAGGGCATTCGGCCAAAACGCGTCGGCGCGCCGATGATAATCGCATCATAGTTGGCGAGGTCTGCCACTGTGGCGAGCGGTGCCTGCTGGTCCAACTTAAAACCCGCTGCCCTGGCGGCGTCTTCGGGTGCCGTCTCGGGCACTCTCCTTACGGTCACGACCGCACCCGCGTCCCGTACACCGTCGGCCATAGCATCAGCCATTTTCTCAAGATGGCCGTATGCCGAATAATAAAGAATTAGAACTTTGCTCATAGAGACTTCCTGTGGCTGTGGGTTACGAAATAGAGAGCGGGGTCAGATGACGTCGACTAGGACGATTTCGGCGTCTTCCATGGCGGTGACGTGCAGCTTTTCAACGGCGCTGATCGCGACGCCGTCGCGCTCGTTTGCAGTCACGCCATTAATTTCTATGACACCTTTAGCGGGTACGAGGTATGCCAAACGTTGATCCCCAATCGCGTAATCGGCTGTTTCTCTTGCCTTAAGCGCGGCGCCGAGAACGCGTGCGTTGGCATGAATTTTCAGCGAGTCGACATCACCTGAAAGACCCGAAGCCAGGACAACAAATCGGCCGGCTCGTTCACCTTTTGGGAACGAGCGGGTACCCCAACCGGGCTGATGCCCATGGCTCGACGGATGGATCCAGATCTGAAAAATCTGGGTGGGTTCCTTTTCCAAGTTTTGCTCACTGTGCACAATGCCTGTGCCCGCAGACATGACTTGCACGTCGCCAGCTTCGGTGCGGCCCGCGTGGCCCAGGTGATCCCGGTGCGTGATGGCCCCTTTGCGGACATAGGTGATGATTTCCATGTTTGCGTGCGGATGGGGAGAAAAACCGCAGTGGGGCTGAATCGTGTCGTCATTCCAAACTCGCAGGCTGCCCCACCCCATGCGCTCAGCATCATGATAGTCGGCGAAAGAAAAATGGTACTTGGCATCCAGCCAGCCATGATTGGCACTGCCCAGATTCCGGAAAGGACGAAGTTCAATCATTTTGGGTTCCTCTTCAGGCTCGAGCCTGTCGTTCTTGAGATAAGGCGACAAGCGGATTACGGAAACAGAAATGACAGAAATTCATCGGTTCTAGGTTTTGCATAATGAGGCATAATGAAACTGCCTGACTTCGAAGCTTGGGCGATTTTTGCAAAGGTTGCCGAAGCAGGTTCGTTCGCCGAAGCGGCTGCGGACTTGGGGTTGTCTAGGCCAACCGTATCCAAGGCCATCGCCAGGCTGGAAGAGCGACTTGGTGCGGCATTGCTCCATCGCACTTCCCGCCGGGTTACACTGACCCAGATGGGTCGCGGCGCACTGGAGCGGGCCAGTCGGCTTCTTTCTGAAGGGGAGGCAGCCGAGGCGGAAGCGTCCGCTCAGTCACTTGAGCCACGCGGGCTTGTGCGGCTAGCTGCCCCGATGTCATTCGGCATTCGCCACTTGGCGCCAGTTCTTCCAGGCTTTCTGGAACGCTATCGAGAAGTAGATGTCGACATACAGTTCAATGACGAACTGGTCGATCTGGTCGCCGATGGATTTGACGCGGCACTCCGTATCGCAGCGTTGGCGGATTCTTCCCTGCGAGGACGGCGCCTCTGCATGGTACGGCGCCCTCTTGTGGCCGCGCCGGGCTATCTCAACCGTGTCGGGCGTCCTCATCATCCGGTTGAACTCGTGGACCGTTTGGGTTTGATTTATACAAATACGACACGGCCCGGGCTGTGGCGGTTCCACCACCATACAGAAGGTGAATACTCCGTGCAGGTGCATGGGCGCGTCCGCACCAACAACGCTGACGCGCTTGTTCCTGTCCTTCTGGCAGGGCAGGGGATGGCGGTGCAACCGGAGTTCATGGTATGGCAGGAGCTGGCAGAAGGGCGGCTTGAGGAAGTTCTCCCGGATTGGGGGATTGCGCCCATCGCGCTCAACCTGGTCACTCCGCCTAGTGTTTTGCGGCCGGCTCGCGTGAAGGCGCTGCTCGATTACCTGGCCGAAAGCTTTGCCAAGGCGCCTTGGTCGAGTGATCTCCCAATCACGCCGCATCCTGTTTTGCATGCGCTCGGCTCGCGGCGTGATCGGAGCTGAAACGGCAATCCGACAGAACCGCAACTGTCGAAAGAAAGGCCGATCACGCATTATTCCGTACCCATCTGGTATCTGGTTGTAGTCGATACGGCACCGGGAGCCGGTGATGTTTGCCGGGATTACGGACGGGCTGGAGCCCCCGGCCTCTACTGCTTCTGCACTTTGTGACAATAAGTGTCTATGAGTGGCAGGTGGCGGGCAACATGGGTCGTTTCTTGTTGAGTTATCCAGGGTCAAGACCGAATAAGCCTCCTGCAATTTCAATGATCCGATACTTCGCCGCTCCCGGCTTGGGAGGGGCACATGCGGCGGAACTTGTTTTGGTTATCCGACGACCAATGGGCGAAGATCGGGCCGCTTTTACCGACTGATGTTCGTGGCAGGATGCGCGTTGACGACCGG
>JAJZCS010000073.1 GCA_021829055.1 Pseudomonadota bacterium | reverse complement strand
CCACATCGATCCGCGTTACACTCCGTCGGCATCGGGGAATTCCTCCAACTCGCAGAAGATCTTTGTTGCAAAGGAACTTTCGCAGATTCGGAACCCCGATGCACCTACCCTCGCAAGAAATGCGGGGTAGTGGGTTCTCACTGGGGAACAAGCCAACTGCCGACGGCGGCCATCAGGTTTTTTGGTGATTCGAAGGGCCGATCTTACCCGGGTATGTGCCTTAAACGGGGCAATTTACGCTTGGAGTGCTGCGCTAACGTTGGGACATACCCCAGTGTTTGGGAATGTAGGCGGCGATCTGTTCCGAAAGCTTCGCGTACAATTTATGTTCCGCCGTCGCCAGGGAAGGGGAGCGCTGATGACATGAAAAGAGAGTGCTTTTCTGACGAACGTATGTGATATCCGGAACGGACACTCTGAAAACTGGCTCCCGGAGTAGGACTCGAACCTACGACCGAGCGGTTAACAGCCGCTTGCTCTACCAGCTGAGCTATCCGGGAACCGTACCGCGCGTCATAGCCAACGCTGGGGGCGATGGCAACTCCGTAATATGGAGTGGCGGTTGCATGCTGTCGACGCGTGATCTAAGCCCAGCGCCAGTCAGCCGGGGAGGAATCCAACATGTCCGATATCGTTGACATTACCGCACGCGAAATTCTGGATTCGCGCGGCAACCCAACTGTGGAAGTGGAGGTCACGTTGGAATCCGGCGCGAGAGGTCGTGCCGCAGTGCCTTCCGGCGCGTCGACAGGCGCGCATGAAGCCGTGGAACGGCGGGATGGCGACAAAAGTCGTTATGGTGGCAAGGGTGTGCAACAGGCCATCAAGGCTGTCGAGACGGAGATTTATGACGCGATCAGTGGCCTCGATGCCATCGAGCAAGTCATGCTCGATCAGATGATGATCGATCTCGACGGAACCTCGAACAAATCTCGTCTTGGGGCCAATGCGATTCTTGGTGTTTCCCTCGCTATTGCAAAGGCGTCCGCTGACGAACTGGGAATACCCCTCTATCGCTACGTGGGCGGGGCCTACGCGCGGACAATGCCCGTGCCGATGATGAACATCATTAATGGAGGCAAGCACGCGGACAACCCAATCGACATTCAGGAATTTATGATCCAGCCGTTGGGTGCCGCATCAATCGCTGATGCCGTGCGGATGGGTGCGGAGGTTTTTCATGCGCTCAAGAAACTGCTTCATGATGCTGGGCATAATACAAACGTTGGCGATGAAGGCGGGTTTGCACCGAGCCTGAAATCGGCCGAGGAAGCGCTGGCCTTCATGATCCGCGCGGTAGAGGCCGCCAACTACATTCCAGGTGAGGATATTGCTTTTGCGCTCGATTGCGCAGCTACCGAGTTTTTCAAGGAAGGCGTATATCATCTTGAAGGGGAAGGAAGGATCCTCGACGCTGCCGGGATAACGGACTACATTGCTGGCCTTGCCGCAAGATTCCCGATCATCTCGGTTGAGGATCCGTTATCCGAGGATGACTGGGAAGGGTGGTCGCATTTCAACGCGGCGCTCGGATCCAAGCTGCAAATTGTTGGTGATGATCTTTTTGTTACCAACCCTGAGCGCTTGCGTCGAGGCATCGTCGACAAATCAGCGAACGCGATTCTGGTAAAACTTAATCAGATTGGTACCCTGACTGAAACGCTGGAGACGATGGACATAGCGCACCGGTCTGGCATGGCTTGTATCGTCAGTCACCGTTCTGGCGAAACCGAAGACACTACGATCGCTGATGTCGCAGTTGCGGTGAATGCGGGGCAAATCAAAACAGGCAGCCTTGCCCGCGCCGACCGAACCTCCAAATATAATCAGTTACTCCGCATTGAAGAAGCGCTTGGTGATACGGCTCGGTTCGCTGGTCGCGCCATTCTGCGATAGTCCATGTGTCTGGCCGAAACGCTCCAAGCACGGCAGAACCGATGTCTGACCGCCAACGGAACGGTTCGGCGTTTCCGAGACCTCATGTAATCTGGATGCAAAAAATCGGAGACATCGAAGCGTTCGGATACCGTCGCGCAGATATCTGGTTTCATGAAGTTCCGGGCATGCATGAAGGACGCGAGGTGCGCTGGGGCACGGACAAACATGCTGGTCCCGCCGTGCGCACGGTGACGATTTGCCGCCCCTCGAAAACGGCAAGATCTGCCGGCACGATAGCGATCCGCACAAAAAGGCCCGAGGCATGCGTGGTGCTGCACACCGGGTTTCGATATGATGCTCTGCATGGCAGCTACCAAAGCTTCCTGCCAGTGCAAAGATAACGGATTTTTTTGGATTTTTCTTTGGCGCTCCGATAAATTCAGTCGTTTGTCGTTGGAGGGACGATGTTCGACGGTAACGTAACGCCAGTTGCGGAGGTGCATGTACTCACCAAAAGTTACGGCACGCGGTCGGTGCTCGATACTGTGTCCCTCGTTGTCGATCCTGGTGAGATTGTCGCCCTGCTTGGCCCGAATGGTGCAGGCAAAACAACCCTGATTGGGTGCCTGCTTGGAGTTCTGGCGCCGAGCACGGGGGGTGCGAAGTTGTTCGGCGTTAAGGCCACCGAGCTTACTCCGGCCTTGCGGTCAAGAATCGGCTTCGTCCCGCAGACCATGACCGGCTTTACCTGGTTTCGGGTGGGGGAGTTGATACGCTATCTTGGCCGGTTTTATAGCCGCGACCCTGGTAACCCTCCCTCGTGGTTGCTGGATTGGGCCCAACTCGACCTGCAGGCGCGCGTCAAATCGTTGTCGGGGGGGCAGAAGCAGCGCCTTGCTGTCCTGCTCGCATTGCGGCACGAACCCGATCTTTTGATCCTTGATGAACCGGTGGCCAGTCTTGATCCGCAGGCGCGGCGCGACTTCATGTTGCTTTTGAGGCGTTACTGTGCCGAACGAGGAGGCAGTGCGATCATTTCGTCGCATATTCTGTCTGATCTAGAAAAAATTGCGACGCGGGCACTGTTTCTGCGCCATGGGGCGATCATTCATGACACGCCGATGGCCCGTTTCCGGGAGTCTACACGGTGGGTGAGTGCGTCGTGTGATTTCGCTACACTACGTTCGGCTCTTCCTGATTCTCTTTCTGTCCTCAGCCAAAATCGTGACGCCGGCACAATTCTGGTCGATGGTTGGAATGAGGCAGTCGCAGACGCGGTGGCTAACACGCTGCGCGCTCCAGCTACCGCGCGCGTGCCGGATCTGGAGACAGCTTTTCTGGAAATGATGCGTTGACCTTTTTGGCATCACTTCGCAACTATTTTAAACCGGTGTTCGTACGAGAGAACGCGTTGATCGCAGCGGCTTCGTTGATTGTTGTGCTGCTGGCGCTCAACGGATTTTTGATGCGCGACGACGCGCTGGCAGTTTTTGCGGACAGCAGACACGCCGTGTTCCTGATTTGGGGTGCCTGTTGGATCGTCCCGGGTACGGTATACGCTCACTATTGGCGTCAAATCTCGACCCCGCAGGCGCCATCCATTCCCCGAATGATCGGAACGGAATACTGCGCTGCCTTGGTCATGACGTTGTTGGCGGTCTTTCTCATCGATGCGCCGTTCGTGCTGCGTGGCGCTCCGTGGTTAGGTATGTTAACTCTTACCCTCGGGGGAATTGTGCTCAGCGGCAGTTTCATGCCGCCGGTCGCCTCGGCCCGCGGGATGCCAAGCAGCGCCTGGTTGTGGATAACGCGCGTTCGTTTGGGTCTGCTTGCTGGTCTTGCCATCGTTGGTTATCAGAGACGCTGGTTTTCCCGGATCCTTGGGGCCCCGGCCGCCTTAGCCGTGCCGTTGGCACTCGTATGCGCTGTCGTTCTGATAGCATTGCTGTGGTTTGTACCAATACTAATGCGCCGCGTTATCGGACGATGGGAGCGGCGCGAAGATGCACGTATGTTGCTTGGTGGCGGCAGGTCTGGCAAACTCGCGGCGATTCTTGACTGGCAACCCAGATTTTGGCCACGCGCCCCAGTTCCAGCACAATTCGCGCTTCCGGCCGGTCCGATTGGCATGGCGATCGGCACGATTGGGCAATACGGCATCATATTTGCAATTGACCTCGCCATATACCATTTTTCCGGTGACGCCCGAACCGTCGGCTTGCGCGAGGCCACCACCCAAGCGATGGCCTTGACCTGTGGCCTGACGGCCGCGCAGATGTCACAGTCACTGCTGAACCGTTCAGGCTTCGTCTTGACCTTTATTGCTGGTCTTTATGGCTCCCGACGACAGTACAGCCGATCTGTCTTTCGGCATTTTGTTTTGAATGGCACCGCGCGCGGCGTCTTCATCGTGGCTGTCGGATTGGTTGTTCCACTTTGGCTGCGGATGGTCACTCCAGCCGTGGCGATGGCTGACGCTGTGTCAATAATCGTGATTATTCTGGGCAGTAGTCTGTTGGGTGCGCTTCCATTGCTCTGGTATGAATTCGGAGGGATAGGTATTGCCGCTTTTTGTGCGATGCTTGGCTATACGTTCTGCTATGGCGGAGTGTTCGCAGCGCTTACTGCAGAGCGTTCACTTTCTTGGAAGATTCCCGCGACGATAGCCATGGTCACTGGGCTATGTGGGTTTGTGATCTACCGGATTGCCCCCGCACGCCTGTCAGAAATGGACTGGCCGATCGAGTTTGAGTAATCGGCATCAGGAAACAACCAGACAGGTCTCAAGCTTCGGCGCTTGCGATGCGTCGAGCGCGTATGCGGCGTAGGCGGCGGGCGTCGGAGTCCAGGATCAGGAATTCGATTCCGGATGGATGGCGGATGATTTCTCCACGAATGGGGACGCGCCCCGCAAGAGTAAAAACTAAACCGCCGATAGTATCGAGATCGGCGTCGCGTTCCTCCTCGCTGAGTACTTCGCCAAACTTTGCTTCAAACTCTTCGATAGGCAGGCGTGCATTCATATCGACGCTACCGTCGTCCCGTTCGGTCAGGAGTGGGCCTTCGACCTCGTCGTGTTCATCGTCGATATCCCCGACGATCGTCTCGACCAGGTCTTCGATAGTCACCAATCCGTCGACGCCGCCATATTCATCGATTACGAGAGCGAGATGCGTTCGGCGCTGTCGCATCTGGAGGAGAAGATCCAGCACAGGAATTTGTGGCGCGACCATAAGCGGTTTGCGTAGAATCGCCGGCAGCGAAAACTGTTCGGGAGGTCCTGCATAGGCAACGATATCCTTTATGTGAACCATGCCCAGCACATCATCGAGATGCTCCCCATAAACCGGCAAGCGGGAATGGCCCTCGGCGCGAATTTGTGCGAACGCTTGATCGAGACTAACATTTCCACGCATCGCCACGATATCGGCACGCGGGACCATTACATCATCAGCAGTTATGCCGCGCAGGCGAAGAACATTGGCGATCAGGGCTAGTTCCTGCCTGTCAAGACCCGTGCTGCCAGCTTCGCTTCCGATTTCGGCTTCGGCTTCCTCCATTAATTCGCCGATCTGCTGACGCAGATCGGGTTGCTCCCGCATTTTATTGAGTAGCCTGCCGAACCATGAGCCACTCATGGTCGCGTTTTCCACGGATTCGGGACGCCAATTTTTGATAGTAGGCGAGCTTCACGTCTTTCCATAGCTACCGCCGAACCTGCGCGCTCGTGATCTTCGCCAGAGAGATGAAGCGCGCCGTGGATGACGAGATGCGCCAGATGATGTGCCGGACGTTTCTGCGTTTCCCTTGCCTCGCGCAAAACCGTGCCAAGGGAAACTATGATTGCCGGTGGAGAACAATATGTTAAAACATTTGTTGGCTTGTTGTGCCCCCGGTCGCGGGAGTTTAGTTTTTTTATTATGGTGTCATTGACAAGCGCAATTGATGCCGAACAGCCAGTCAAGGCCAGCGCCCGGGCGACAATCCGTTCGGCGCAAGGTACATGCCATCTCCATCGTTGCTCGATGATTATGATATTGTCGTGCGAATGCGGGCCGCTGCGGCGCTGGCGACTGCAAGCTTCCGATGAGGGTTGCATCACTGCTCGCGCTGGCGTTCCTCGGCAGCGTAGGCGCGTTGGTCATACGCTTCGACGATACGGGCGACCAGCGGGTGGCGGACGACGTCATTAACGGCGAATCTTGCGACGCCAATCCCGGAAACGCCTTCAAGTGTTTCCAGTGCGTCAGCTAAACCGGACCGCGTTCCTGCGGGCAGGTCCACTTGGGAAAGATCGCCGGTGACAACCATATGCGTGCCTTCGCCCATTCGGGTCAGAAACATCTTCATCTGTACCGGCGTCGTGTTCTGGGCCTCATCGAGGATAACAAATGCGTGTGACAAAGTGCGGCCACGCATGAACGCTAACGGTGCGATCTCGATTTCCCCGGCAGTCATTCGTCGTGTCATTTGGTCACCGGGCATCAGATCCTGTAATGCATCGTAGAGCGGCCGCAGATAAGGGTCGACCTTTTCTTTCATATCACCTGGCATAAAGCCCAAGCGCTCGCCAGCCTCGACTGCGGGGCGCGAGAGCACGATGCGGTCGACGCGGCCGGAGCCAAGCATCGCTACGGCCTGTGCCACGGCGAGGTAAGTCTTGCCGGTTCCCGCGGGACCGATGGCGAAAACCATCTCGTGGCCGCTGAGGAGATTGATATAGGCGGTCTGGCCTGGGCTGCGTGGGCCGACGACCCCCTTGCGTGTACGAATTGCCGGAAGATCGGAAAGCGGCAGTCGCGGCTCGGCTGCGGGGTCAGCCAGCCTGGCCGCTGCATCCACGTCGGCGACGCCAATCGTTTCGCCGCGCATCAGCCGATGATATAACGTGGAGAGCGCAATTTCGGCAGCTTCCACTCGGTGGGTTTCGCCCGTGATCGACACGCGGTTCCCCCGACAGGCGAGGCGCACCCCTAGCCGTTGCTCAATACGGGCAAGGTTGCGATCATGGTCTCCAAGTAGAATTGAAAGTAAAGCGTTGTCGTCGAACGTAAGGGTGCGCGCGAGTTTGGATGCGGAGGCGGTGATCTGGTTCAAGCGGCTTTGTGCTCCTGTTCGTGTGTTAAAGCGGGCCCAATTATCGTGCTGTCAACGATAGTCGCCATGAGCGAGTTCGGGTTGGCAGCCGTAATCGCGACTTCGTGGATTGTGCCAGGCTCAATTTTTTGGTCTGCGACAATGACGGGCTGTAGATAGGGTGAGCGTCCGGCGATCTGCCCGGGATGCCGCCCGGATCCGGTGAAGAGGACGTCGAACTGCCGACCGACCTGGGCGTAGTTGAACGCATGTTGCTGATCGCGGAGCAGAGCCTGCAATTCCTGAAGGCGCTCGTCCTTTATGGATTCAGGTACCTGGTTTTCTGCGCTGGCGGCCGGTGTGCCGGGGCGCGGTGAAAATTTAAAACTGTAGGCAAGAGCAAACCCTGTCTCGCGGACAAGACGGATGGTTTCCTCGAAATCTGCATCCGTTTCGCCGGGGTAGCCAGCGATGAAATCGCTCGACAGCGCGATGTCCGGTCGCGCGGACCGCAAATCATCGACGATTTTTCGGAAGAGTCGGGTATCATGACGTCGATTCATCGCCTTTAGGATCCCATCTGACCCTGATTGGACGGGAAGGTGCAGGAATGGCAGCAGCTTCGGGTTGTCCCGATGGGCCGCAATGAGCTCCATTCCCATGTCTCGCGGGTGCGAGGTCGTGTAACGCAAGCGAGCGAGATCAGGGATTTCGGCCAATTCTGCAAGCAGTCGCGCTAAAGACCATTGCCCGCCGGAGGGAGCTTCGCCATGCCAAGCGTTCACATTCTGGCCAAGCAATGCAATTTCTCGTGCCCCTTTTGCCACAAGAAGGCGTGCTTCGGCGAGGATCGCCGCCGCAGGACGACTCTGCTCTTCGCCGCGCGTATACGGCACAACGCAGAAAGTGCAGAACTTGTTGCACCCTTCTTGTATTGCAAGAAAAGCTACCGGGCCCTGTGACGCTTGATCCTTCGGCAGGAGTTCGAATTTTTGCTCTGCAGGGAAGTCCGTCTCGACGACCGGCACGCCAGTACGCGCGCGGCGGGCAAGCAATTCTGGCAAGCGGTGATAGGACTGAGAGCCGATTACCAGATCGACAAATGGCGCGCGGGTCAAAATCTCTGTACCTTCGGCCTGCGCTACGCAGCCCGCGACAACGATCGTCATCGCTCCACCGCGCGCCTCCTTTAGGGTGCGAAGCCGGCCAAGTTCGGAGAACAGCTTTTCGGCGGCCCGCTCACGAATGTGGCACGTGTTGAGAATTACGAGATCGGCGTCCCGCCCTGCAACACTGCGAAAGCCCAACGGCCGCAAGACATCCTCCATTCGACCGCTATCATAGCCATTCATTTGGCAGCCCCAAGTGATCACATGGAGCGAGCGGCAGGGTAAAATCTGCGAATACGCGTCAGGACACGCGTGCGCGCGTGTTTCGTGGTGATCGGTCATTCCAAAACATCCCGGCTGGTCATTAGCCGGTGGATGTGGCGGAAAGTCGTGACA
>JAJZCS010000072.1 GCA_021829055.1 Pseudomonadota bacterium | reverse complement strand
TGGAATGCCCGAAACACCCAACTCCCGCCCCATAAGACAGCGCAATCAAGCCATCAAAGCAACCCATTTGCGGCCAATCCGATCCTTGCCACCCCAAAACCTCACAACACTTAGTTAATGGAGGTGCTCAGATGTTTGCCGAGCTGAGCATGCAGAATGATCCGCCGCCACCTCAACCTACAACCAAATTACACTACGTTGACGGACGTGACCATTGTTCGGCTCCTTTTCTAAAGGGAAGGGTACACCGATCAACCCAACGTGGGTAGATCTGTATGCCATCGCATGCTGTTTTTGACATGAGACTCGTTTCGTCCGTACGGAAACGGGGGCGCTTTTCATGCACTTTGACGGCCGCGCCAGTCATGCTGAAGTTCGCCCTGATAGCAGGTCGTCTACGACGCTCGGATCCGCGAGCGTAGATGTATCACCAAGGTTGTCGGTTTCGTTTGCAGCGATCTTGCGTAAGATGCGCCGCATGATCTTGCCTGAACGTGTCTTTGGGAGACCGGGCGCCCATTGAATCACGTCTGGCTCTGCAATCGGGCCAATTTGCTTACGCACCCAAGCCACCAATTCGGTGAGCAACATGTCGGTGGGGTCTTCTCCGGCGATTAGGGTGACGTAGGCATAGATCCCTTGGCCCTTGATTTCGTGAGGGAATCCTACCACTGCAGCTTCTGCGACTTTTGGATGCGCAACAAGGGCCGATTCCACTTCAGCTGTTCCCATTCGGTGGCCCGATACGTTAATGACATCGTCGACCCGGCCTGTGATCCAGTAGTAGCCGTCGCCATCGCGGCGCGCACCGTCGCCACTAAAATAAAAGCCCGGGTATGTTGAGAAGTATGTTTGGATGAAGCGTGCATGATCGCCAAACACGGTCCGCATTTGTCCGGGCCAGCTGTCAGCAAGACAGAGATTACCCTCGGCCGCCCCCTCCAGGATGCACCCGGTAGAATCGACGATGGCCGGGGTGACGCCCGGCAGCGGCAGCGTCGCCGAACCGGGTTTTTGGTCAGTCGCACCAGGCAGAGCAGAGATCAAAATCCCCCCTGTTTCCGTTTGCCACCATGTGTCAACGATAGGACAACGTGCGTCTCCGACTACTCGATAATACCACATCCAGGCTTCCGGGTTGATGGGCTCGCCGACCGAACCCAATACACGCAGTGATGCACGCGAGGTTTTCTTTACGGGCTGCTCGCCTTCGCGCATCAGTGCACGGATGACCGTCGGCGCGGTGTAAAATATGTTGACTCGATGCTTATCAACAACTTGCCAAAGACGTGAGCTGTCAGGGTAATGGGGTACCCCTTCGAAAACTAACGTTGTGGCGCCGTTTGCGAGCGGACCATAAATTAGATAGGTATGTCCCGTCACCCAGCCGATGTCTGCAGTACACCAAAAAACCTCTCCTACATGAAAATCAAAGACATATTGATGGGTGAAACTCGCCCAGACCATGTAGCCGCCCGTTGTATGTAATACCCCCTTGGGTTTTCCGGTTGAGCCCGATGTATAAAGAATGAACAGCGGATCTTCAGCGTTCATTGGCTCTGGCGGGCATTCGGCAAAAACTTTAGGGGTTACCTCATGATACCAGTGATCACGATCTGCCTGCATTGTTACGGGGCAACCCGTCACTTTGAGGACCAGGACAGATTTCAGCATTGGGCATGTTTTTAGCGCCGCATCGACATTGGATTTAAGGGGAACTCTGCGACCTCCTCGCCGCCCTTCGTCAGCTGTAATCAAAATGCTCGAATCACAATCCTGTATGCGGTTGGCCAGACTGTCTGACGAGAAACCACCGAAGACCACTGAATGGATGGCCCCAATGCGAGCGCATGCGAGGATTGCTACAACGGCTTCGACCACCATCGGCATATAAATTGTAATACGATCACCTTTTCGGGCGCCAAGAGATTTCAATACGTTAGCCATCCGGCATACTTCCGTATGCAATTCGCGGTACGTTACCAGCTTCTGATGAGTTGGTTCGTCACCTTCCCAAATAATGGCGATTTGGTCACCACGGGTCGCAAGATGCCGATCAAGACAGTTAGCTGAGGCGTTCAGTACCCCGTCTTCGAACCACTTGATCGAGACATCACCGGTAAAGCTGCTGTCCTTGATTTTCGTTGGCGTCTTAATCCAGTCGATGCGTTTGCACTCTTCCGCCCAGAATTTGTCTGGATCAGACGCAGCCAAACTAGCCATATCGAGATAATTTTTCTTGTTGATTAAGGCGTTGGCTGCGATCGTTGATTTCACCGAGATGATTTGGTCGGTCACGGCGTTCTCCTCAGTGTTGCATTTTGGATTAAGTATGCCGCCAATCGACCCGCTTCGGAAGGGCTATTAAAGCCAAATGAACGTGGAACGTGATCGTGGTTTATTTGAGAATCATAGACCATTCTGGCAAAACCACGAAAGTTTTTGAGCATTTCATGCAGAATTAAGTATACACGAACAGAGGTCGCATTCGAAAGCGCTGAAGCGAAATGAAACTACGAAAACGCGTTGACAATGAGACGTATTTCTGCGCCTTTTAAAGTTGCAATCGACTTTGGAGTGCCTTGTGTGCGTGGCGGATTCTTGACATCCGGCCAGGATATCCAGGAGCCGGTTGTCCCCTATTAAGCCGTGCGGCGGTCGTGCGGCGGGTTTGTCTGAGGAGCGGCGACGCAGCAATGGCGATCGGCACTGTCAAGTGGTTTAATACCACAAAAGGTTTTGGTTTCATCGTGCCGCAAGATGGCGGCAAGGATGTCTTTGTTCACATCACAGCGGTCCAGGCGGCAGGCATGCGCGGCCTGAATGAGGGACAGAAAGTCTCTTACGATATCGCCATGGAACGCGGTAAGGCCGCGGCGGTGAACCTGAAGGCGGTCTAATCAGCTGTCCGCATTCAGTGGTTTTTGATGGGAACGGGGCTTCGGCCCCGTTTTCTTTTCGGGTCGCTGATAGACAGCAGCTGTCCAGATTGCCTTCCTCGTTGGTAGACCGATACTCCGGCAAAGCATGCGATACGCGCCGCCTAGCAGTCTGACGGACTAACCGATCGGCGCGGAAAGATGTGGAACATACGCCCGTCAGTCTGATATGCGTGGACGTTGCAAGATCCAATCGGTGCGTTATGCAGTCCTCTGTGCTGGATTGTTACGGTAGGCTTGTTCGCGTCTGGCTAGATTTTTTCTGGGATGGGACGGTGAGCGGTTTGCCACCGGATGACGGCGGCAGCGCTCTGCTACAGGGCTACAGGATGGCGCAACGTGCCCGGCTCCGTGTCGATAGTGGGCTGGAGTGGAGATCTACTTCTGCGATCCACAAAGTCCATGGCAGCGTGGCTCGAATGAGAACACCAACGGCTTGCTACGACAGTACTGCCCGAAGAAGGGTACGGAAGCCATTCCGTCTGCGAACCGGATGCCGTCGCTTGCGCCTTGAACACCCGACCGCGCAAAACGCTCGGATGGAAAACGCCCGCAGGAGCTCTCGACCAGTTCCTCGTCGGGCAGTATGAAGCCGGCATGAAGCCGGCGTTGCGACGACCGGTTGAATCCGTTTTCTCAAGGCATGACGTGATATCATGTGTCCGTCATGTACCCATCAAAAAGCCGAGGCCGCTACGTTCGAACAAAGACGCCAAGAGTAAGAACCCGGAACGGTCGAACATGTTTGGCGCTCCGTGGCCAGGTTCGGGCCTTGGCAGAAAATGCATCGTGGGGAGTCGCGCATAGTGCTCCAGTTTGATACCAGCAGCCAATGGATGTCGATTTACATCTTCGGAACCGCCAACGATGAGCGCACCCCGCCGGGTCCGTCTGATCACGGCAATCTTTGCCACGGTCTTATTGTTGGTAGGAGGTGCCACGATCGTGGCGTGGCGGATGTTTCTAGACCACCATCATCGTTCTACTATTGAGCGCATCGCCAGCCGGTTGACTGGTCAACCGGTGATTATTCGAGGGGCAATACACCTTGCCCTATTACCCGACCCGCAAATTGTTGCCAACGACGTGCTGATCGGCAGCCACATTGAGAGCGTGGCGGCGCGCTCCCTGAGGCTTGATCTTGCTCCTGCGTCGCTATTGGTAGGTCGATTGCGCGCAAGACGCTTGAGCTTAACGGCGCCGCAGATCGATCTCCCTTGGCCGTTGCGGGGGGGGATAGAAGCAGTGGCACCGCCTCCTTGGCTTGCGTCCCTTCATGCTTCAATCGTCAATGGTACAGTACGTATTGGCCTTCTGCGTCTTACCCATGTCGACCTTTCCGTGCTCACGGGTGGCCCGAACGGCGCCTTGGCCGCAGGGGGTACAGCCCGGCTAGCAGGTATCCCGATCCGGCTGACCCTCAATTTGGAACGGCCAAATTCGTCTTTTACCAAAGCATCCATTTCATCTCGTGTTCCGTCGACATCAGTTTCCTCATCAGCGATGCATGCTAGTCTCACGCTCACCGAATCATATGGCTCAAAGGCCGATTTTACGGGCTATTTCGACAGTCGCAGTGTCCTGACAGGCTGGGTCACCGGCGCCGCCGATGCGGCAGGCATAAAGGAGCTAGGGCTTCAAAAAATCTTACCCGAGCGATCTGTGAAGTTCACCGCCGACGTTAAAGCTGACGAAGGGGCAGTAACGATCGATCACATAGTGCTCACCGGCGGTGATTTGCGGGTCGCTGGTTCGTTTGCCAGGAAGACTAGCCCCGGTGCTGTACCACATCTTGATATCGCGGCTAGCGGACTAGATTTGCAGGACATCGGGACTACGGCGCTACCCGCGGTCTTGCCAGCAATGACCGTGCGTGTCCGGCTTGAGCACGCTACATTTGGCAGGGTCGCGGTACCGTTCTTGAGTGCCAACGTGGCAATTGCGTCAAATAAGGCTCAGATCAGTTCCCTTAGCGCTAACGTGGCTGGCGGTACGATTGTAATGCACGGAATGGCCAGCTGGCATCGTGGAATGCAGGGAGATTTCCACTTTAGTGCTCCCGACCTAGCCGGTTTTATCGCTAATCTCCGACAAGAAGTGCCAAACCTGCCAGCGCGTCTTACCAATCTGCCATGGGTTAATTCTCCGCTTGATTTATCTGGTCGAATAGCGGTGGATACAAATTGGTTGGCCGCGACAGAACTGCACGGAGTGATCGGCACTGGCCCCACGAACATTGCTTTGACCGGCGCCGTTAGTGCCGGTTTTGGACCGGCGCAGCATCTTTCCATAAACGTCAATTTTTCGAGATTGACACTAAGCCAGGATGACATCGTTACAGGTGTTGCTGCTCTCCACGCCGCAACAAAGGTGGCCTCGGCACCATTCCCATTGAATTTCTCCGTGCACGTTAAACGTTTTCGATTGCTCGGAAAATGGAGTCCGCACCACAACGTTTTTAACATTCGTAATGTAATAATGGATGCTGGAGTCCGGAAACAGATTGTCTTCCGGTTGGTTGCGCTGGAGATCGATGGCACTAAAATTTTTGGCCATGGAGCGTTAGACGCGAATGGAAATATCCAGGATGCTACTCTTATTATCGGGGGAAGAAACGCGGCGTCAACTCTTGTCGGGATGGATCTGTTAGGGCCGCGTGCTGTCAGTGATAGTGCTCCCGTTAAGGTGACGTGGGCATCTATCAATGGTGGGGTCCTAAGTCACCCTTTTTCGATCAGAATTGCCGCGACAGGGCCACCAAACAGGCTTGACGTTGGGTTTAGCTTACGCCTCGGAGCAATTGCTGCTTCAGCCGAACAGGTCGTAGACGTTGATGCGCCGAGTGCCGCCGGACATTTTCAAATTCGTACTCCTAATGCAATTACCCTTCTTGAGGAATGCGGCGTTTCAGGAAACCTTGACTGGCCTGGGGCTGGGTCGGCAAGTTTGCGCGCTCGCGATCTCATTGCCAATGGGAAGCTCCATTTTCCTGATATCGTTACCAACTTTGGGGGTAGCACAGGTGGCAGGATACCTAACTTTTACGGTCCCCACATTGCCGAAGTTATCGGGGCAAATAGATTTTGACCATCTTATCCTCCCGAGCCTACAGAGACTAATAGAGTTAACGCACGCGGTGTTAGTACAGAACGTTGACATTGCGGTACCTATGATCACCGCTCGGGCCGTAACCATTGCAGGGCAACCAGTTGCACGAAAAATACGCGCCAGCATCAATCTCAAAGGAACGGGAGCAGCGCATCGGATGGCCGTCAGTCTTGACTCCGCTTCATTTTTCGGCGGCAATTTGCGAGGACAGGCTGTTATGCTTGCTGGCGCCAGTGTGGCACCCGATACAATGGCGCTTGATGTGCGCCTGGCTGGAGCGCGAGCTACTAATCTTGCTGCCTTGGCGCAACGCAGTGGTATCGCAATCCCGCTGCGATCAGGCCGCGTTACCTTGGACGCCATATTGGTCGGGCATAACTTCGATTTGTTTCATTGGTCGAAGACTGTGACGGCCGTCATGAAAATAACAGGTGTCGACTTGACCGTAGCAAATCTTGACTTTGCTAGAGCCGCGTCAGTTTTGCGCGCGGCGACTCGGTATCCGAATCCGGTCAGGCCTACCGTTGCGTGTATGGAACTCCGTCACGCGCTGTCTTCGGGGCAAACCTTGTTTCGTAATGGTTCTCTAGATATAAGTTTAGCGCACGGCAAAGCCGCGATTCAAAAAGGAGAATTACTTGGCCGGAATGGAACCTTAAAGTTCACAGGTACGATGACGCGGCATAAAATCGCGTTGGAATCGATAACGAGACCGACAGATACAATTAAGCCTGTGCTCCCAAGTATCCGGCTGCGTATCGTAGGCACAGCGTCAGCGCCTCACTGGATTCCAGATCTCAAGTCTGTCATGCCCTGGATCATGGAGCAGACGCATAAGTGAGTTACCGATAGAACCGGTAGTAAAGTCGATGATGGTCGGTCAAGTATAATTGCGTGGAGTTCTTGATCCTGTCGTAGCCATTCAATGGGGCGTCGCATGATTAAATTGTACTACTGGCCTACACCCAACGGCTATAAGGTCTCAATCTTTCTGGAAGAGGCGAGTCTTCGCTACGAAATACACCCGGTACGAATTGGGCAGGGTGATCAGTTCAAGCCGGAATTTCTGCAAATTGCGCCGAACAATCGGATTCCCGCAATTGTCGATACAACTCCGACGGACGGTGGCGATGAGATTAGCATTTTTGAGTCGGGGGCAATCTTACAATACCTTGCCGAGAAAACTGGCAGATTCCTGCCACCTGATGTACGCGGTCGTTTCGAGGTCATTCAATGGCTCTTCTGGCAAGTTGGCGGGCTAGGACCAATGGCCGGACAGAATCACCATTTTAGCCAATATGCGCCAGAGAAGCTGCCGTACGCCATTGACCGGTATGTCAACGAAACAAACAGGCTTTACGGTGTAATGAACAAACGCCTTGCCGACCGTGAGTTTCTGGCTGGTGAGTACTCGATCGCGGACATGGCAAGTTACCCATGGGTGGTGCTGCATGAGCGACAAGGTCAAAACCTCGATGACTTCCAGAATCTCAAGCGCTGGTTCCACGCAATTCAGGGGCGCCCCGCTGTGGTGCGGGCCTATGAAAAAGGCCGAGAGGTTTCCAAGTCAGCCACTGTTGATGCTCAGTCGAGCAAGATTCTTTTTGGTCAGACAGCTAAGGTTCTGGGCTAACGGAGGGGTTCAAAGCATTCGCTTGACCATGAAGAACGAGATGAAGACGATAAGTGCGCTCAAGGGCATACGGGGGGCGCGTCGTCGTGATTCGCGGCGACGGAGGTCTTTTAATTCTTGGTGTACGTGGTTCCAGTGCCCCCTGCCGTAGGACTTCGTTTCCGCGCGTGTGGCGCGGGGCAAGCCTGCGCAGGGGTTACGCGTGAAAGTTGCCGGTGAGAACGTGCTCCATGTATCGGTTATTCCACGCGGCCATTTTTCGCCGTCCTTTTGGTCTGGACTTTGATGTTTGGTGGCGGCGAACGAGATTGATGGCGATTTTTTGGAGCAGAGCGACGTTCTGGACAGCGTTCCGATCCCGGATCCGGCAGTGATCTTTGTTGAAGGTGACGTCGAGCACCCAGGGCAGGCTATTGTCGGTCTGCCAATGTCGGCGGATCGCTTGCGCCGGGATTTCCGGCTGGTCGGCACTGCGGGACAGGAAGTGGCGGATTTCAGATTCGGTTTTGCCGGACCCGTTGAGCTGCGGATGGTTTCCACAGCCGGAACGCTCTTCAAACCCGGCCCATAGCGAAGCGGCTCCAATGCGGTGGCGTCTGGGCAGACGAATACGCGGCGCCGAACAAGGCGGCCGTGCCCATCATCCAATTCGTCATGCACGGGTCGGTGAGCAGCCGTGCGACCGAAACAAGTTGTTTCGCAAATTGTCTCCACGCCACTGTGTTTCTTCCCCTGGTTCGCCTTGAGCGTCACGGGATAACCAGCGCCCCTCTCAAGGATCCTGGAGGCGATTGCTCGCTGCCCCCCCCCCCATCGCGTCCAGGGTGACGATCGCGCCCTTGATGTCCAGCACGTTGAGCC
>JAJZCS010000071.1 GCA_021829055.1 Pseudomonadota bacterium | reverse complement strand
AACCACTTGCACATAAACCTGTGGGAGGTGGGGGATAGCATCATTGAATTTCTTGGGTTCGAGTACATTGATCTTGGCCATGGCTGAATATTTGAAGAAATTTGCATTTCATCTTTCGATCGTGCCCAACATCGATGAAACCGCGGAATTCGCAGACATTATCTTGCCAACACAAACCCAGCTCGAACGTTTAGACATGGGGGCCAACAACATCCCCGATACGATGGGTTCGACGGCTACAGAGGAATATTGCATAAATTTGCGACAGCCGGTGGTAGATATCGGCAATCGTCATCATGTCGATGTTTGGGTCGATATTGCCGAGAAGGCAGGCTTCCTCGGCGACTTCAACGCCATGGTCAACTATTTCATGGAGCTGCAAGGCAATTTTCAGCTAAGCCCTGAGCGTAAATACAGCAACCGAGAAATGGTGGAACGCTGGATCGGGTCGATGTCGGGCGGGCGGCTGACGTTAGACGATGTAGCTAAAGAGGGCAGGCTAAAATGGAAAAAATCGGTACAGGAACGCTATCCGCGTCATTTTTATAGGGCGCGCATCCCACTGTATTATGAGTACCACATAGATGCCGGTGAAATGATCAAAAACGTGACGGAGAATCTGGGTATCCCATGGGATGTCTCACGGTATAAACCGTTACCAAGTTGGTATCCAGGCCCGGGTTATGGCGACAGTAGTGGTGGCTTTGAGCTTTATGCTGTCAGCTACAAGCAGACCTTCAAGACAGCCACTTTCTCGAACTTCAATCCTTGGTTGGTCGAACTCGGTCGCAATCACCCACTAGCCGGCAAGATTATTCTCAACCGTAGAACGGCTGAGCGGTTTGGCATTAGCGAAGGCGAACGCATTCGTGTGGAGAACCGCCGTGGACGGGTGCTCGAAGGTGAGGTTCATCTTTCCGAATGTATTCATCCGGAATGCTTGGGTATGGATCACAATGGTGGAAATTGGGCTAAAAGCTTACCGCCAAGGCCGAAAGGCACCGACAGTGGAGTTCATTTCGGCGAACTTTTGGATTACGACATGAAGAATCTCGATGTCATGGACGGTGCGTTTGAGGCCAGCCCCAAGGTGCGTGTTAGCAAAGCAGCAGGTGGAAGAAAATGACGCGATGGGGCATGGTTATTGATCTGCAGACCTGTGTTGGGTGCCACTCCTGTTCGGCAGCCTGCAAGGCTACAAACGGCACACCACCAGACATTTTCTTTTCGCGTGTGCATGAATTTGAATCAGGGGTATACCCTAAAGCGCGGCGCGAGTTTCTGCCGGTGTTGTGTAATCACTGTCAGAATCCACCTTGTGTGGAGGTGTGCCCAACGGGTGCCAGCTATCAGCGGGAAGACGGCATTGTTGCTGTTAAGGCCGATGTCTGCATTGGTTGTCGAAGCTGCGCTCTGGCATGTCCTTATGACCATCGGCATTATGTCGAACCCGGGTCACTAAAAAAGGGTTATTTCGACGGCGATCTGACACTCTATGAGTTAGTCAAATACGATCGTTGGACTGAGGGTACGGTCATCAAGTGTGATTTCTGTATGGATCGCGTAGATGAGGGGCTCAAGCCAGCCTGTGTCGAAACCTGCCCGGCCGAAGCGCGTATATTCGGCGATCTGGCCGATCCGAAAAGCGATGTGAGTAAGCTTCTGCGCGAAAACGAATCCTTCACGCTGCTGCCTGAGGCAGGCACCAAGCCATGCGTCTATTACATCAAACCTAGCACGGAATAATAAAAATGACCCCAAAATATCTGACGGGCGTTCGTTTTGCCAATCATTTTGGTGTGCTGGAAACTCTAAGTTTCTGGGGCGAGGGCGTGGGAGCAGGGCTCTTTATCGCTGCCGTGCTAGCTGGAGAGCGGTTTCTGGAGACTGCTGCCATCGCGTTCGTGGGAATTGCGGTTTTGGCGCTACTGGTCCATCTGGGAAATCCGCAGCGCAGTTGGCGCGCGGTGCGCAGGGTCGGCAATGCTTGGGTCAGTCGCGGTACGCTGATGATAGGCCTGTTCTTGGGGTTTGCGGTAAGCGGGTTTATTGTCCAGTTTATCGCGCCGGTAGCAAGCTTTGCACCGCTCCTGAAATTGGCGGCCTTCGTCTGCGCTATACCGGTACTTATTTATGCCGGTATGCTGCTCCGCTCAATGCGCGCCATCCGTCTGTGGGGTGGGCCGTATCTTCCGCTTGCCTTCGGTGCTCAGGCGGTTGCCAGCGGCTTTACGGTGGTCTGGACGTATGTAAAGTTGTTCGATGCGGTGCCGCGCCCTTGGCTTCAGCCGGTGACGCTTGGGTCGTTGCTGCTATGTGCAGCATTTTCGGCGCTGCATGTGGCGAGGGCTGGAAAGAGTGCTGGTGTGCGTGCTTCGGTAGAGCGGATGCGCTCGGGCGACTTAAGAGGATTATTTGTGATAGGGGGCTGGCTTCTCGGTATAGCTATCCCCCTCGCGATTCTCACGTTGGCACAAGCGAATCTAGAAGACGGTGCGATCCTGGCATTGGTTGCCAGTTTTTGCAGGCTTTATGGCGATTTTGCATATCGCAACGCTATCGTCCGAGCAGGGGCCTATGAGCCCGTCGTTCCGACAGCACCCTATGCGCTGTTTCGGAAGGTGTCGGCGGCCAAATAGTCAGATCCCTGAAATAGGAGATAGTTATGTCGAAAATCATGCGAAACAGTGAGGTTCCGCAGTATAGCGACAGGGCTGATGTCATCATCATTGGCTATGGTATCGCTGGTGCCTGCGCGGCGCTGGAGGCAAGGCGCGCTGGTGCAGAGGTGCTGGTGATTGAGCGTGCTGGCGCTGGCGGCGGCTCGAGTGCGCTCTCGTCCGGTCTTTTCTATTTTGGCGGTGGTACCGATGTACAGCATGCCGCTGGATACGAAGATAGCGCCGAGAATATGTATCGCTTCATGGCCACGTGCATGGGTATAGAGCAGGCAGATCTTATCCGCCGCTACTGCGACGACAACGTCGCTCATTTCAACTGGATGGAGGCGCAAGGCGTTCCTTTCGAGCGCACTTATTTTCCTGGAAAAGCGGTATTTTTGCTGTCGACCGAAGGACTTATGAGCACAGGAAACGAAAAGGTCTGGCCTTTTCGAGAGATTGCGACGCCAGTGCCACGGGGTCATCAAGTGGCGCGAGAAGGGGAAAGCCCAGGCGGCGGCGCTATGGAGCCTCTGCTCGCGCGCTGCGAAGAAGCCGGTGTGCGTAACAGCTATGATAGCGTCGCCACTGCGCTGATCTGCGACGACGCAGGCGGCGTTTGCGGGGTTGCTATCCGCCAGGCGGGTGTGACGAAATTTTACGCCGCAAACAGAGGCGTCATCGTGGCGACGGGCGGATTCGGAATGAACCGCCAGATGCTAGCGGAGTATTTTCCAAACCTGCCGGAAACTGCTCAACCGCTCGGTACGCCATACACGGATGGTTCAGGCATTCAACTCGGCAAGGCTGTGGGCGCGGCAACCCAGGGCATGGACGGTATGATTGCCACGGCGTCAATTTACCCGCCCGGCCAGCTCATCAAGGGCATTATCGTAAACCTGCAAGGCCGTCGCTTTGTAGCCGAGGATTCATATCATGGGCGTACCGCGGCCTTCATCATGGAGCAGCCCAAAACGAGAGCTTATCTCATCGTCGACGCGGAGGTATTTTCTTATCCTGAGACCGTTACGGCGCACCATACGTTGATCGATGGATTTGAAAGTATCGAGGAGATGGAGGCACGCCTCGCCCTGCCGACAGGCTCGCTTGCTGAAACGCTGGCTGATTACAATCTTCATGCGGCCGAGGGGGAGGATCCGATGTTCCACAAGCATCCCGATTGGCTCAAGCCGCTCGACAAGGCGCCGTGGGCAGCGTTCGACATTTCGTTCGACCGTTCCAACTATCTTTACATCACGTTAGGTGGCCTCAAGATTGATCGACATGCTCGAGTACTGAACCGCGGTGGTGAACCGATCCAGGGATTATTCGCTGCTGGTGCCTGCACAGCTCATATCCCGCGTGACGGTAAGAGCTACGCTAGCGGCATGAGCCTTGGACCCGGATCCTATTTTGGACGTGTGGCCGGGCGGATGGCGGCAGGCAAGTCAGGTCTCACAGATTAATCAGCTTTCGGATGAAATCGGCAACTTCATCGGGTTTGTCGATATTGAGGAGGGGCAGTGGACGAGCGAGGCTCAACTCGGGCATGTTGGTAGCAACGGCAACTACCGCGGCGTCGTTTTCACAGAGTAATGACTCGCGCGGAGGCATCAGCACCACCTCGATCTTGGGATGATTGTGCTGTTTGAAGCCTTCTACGATAACAAGATCGGCAGATGACAGGTGCTCAAGAAGATCCTCCAGCGTCGGCTCGGCGAGGGCATCATTCTCATGCAAAAGTGCCCAGCGCCGCTGGGACGTGATCAACACTTCCTTAGCGCCAGCCTTGCGATGTCGCCAACTGTCCTTGTTCTCATGGTCGATATCAAAATCGTGGTGGGCGTTCTTGATGGTGGCAACACGTAGCCCGTCGCTGACGAAGCGGGTGACGAGCCGCTCTATTAACGTGGTTTTGCCAGTGTTTTTCCAACCGATAATGCCAATGAGTCTGGTCATGGTGTCTGGATGAGTCCTCGATTAGTACAGCTCTTTAAGTTGTACTTTCGCGCAACGCTGGCGAACGTATTGGCGCAATTCTCTGCCGTGAGTAGGACAAATGCGTATTGGTGGACGAGGGTTGCGCCCACCGCGATGGAGCCAGTGTCCAATTGGGGTCTCCGCAACGCCTACGGAATACGTTTTGTGGTATAGCCTTTGTATGGATGCAATGTAGGCAACGTTTTTGACCATCGCCGCCGGCATAACGCCCAACCCTTCCGACACTTGTCGGCAGACGTCGTTCGAGGCCGCTCTTGACCCGAATCACTGCGAATTCCCCAACGTCGTCGAAGGTAGAAATAAAATCCTAGCTAAGGTTGAGGTATACCGGGAAATCCTTGATGCTGGCTGGCGCAGCCCCCTCGTCACGACGTATGTCGCGCGGTAGGGGGTGACCGCAACAGCCCGCTCTTTGGGAACTGTGCTGCAGCTTGCTTTACCCCTGGCCGCATTCCAGCACAGGGTTGCGATATTCTGCGCGCTGTCCAGCCGGATTTTTTCAATTTTTTCGGATGCCATCGATAAACACGCTGCAAAGCGTCACCGCGGTTTGCTCTGGTGGCCGACTTTTACACATGGGAGGATACCATTTATAGGCCCAGTTACACATGCCCAGAAACGCATAGGCGGTCAGCTCCAAGTCGCATTTGAAGAATTCGCCTCCGTTGATGCCCTGCTGGATGATCTCGCAGATGCTTAGGAAATATTCCTGGCGACGCTGGCGAATCTTCTTGCGCATGTCGCTGTCCAAGTCGTTGTAGTAGTCCATGAAGGCGCGAACGTAACCGGGATGTTCGGCTATCTGGTGAAGGATGTCAGTGCAAGCGCGCCTAAGAGCCTCGGACGCCGGTAGATTCGCCTCGGAATGGGCTTTTAGCCCGCCCAGGAGCGCATCCATGTGTAATTGATGCATTTCGTACAGAATAGCCGTTTTGCTATGGAAATAGTGGTAAAGAGTGGGCTTTCCCAGACCCACTTCGTCTGCCAGCATTTGCATCGAGGTTCCGTGATAGCCGACTTTGTCGAACAGCGTCGCGCAGGCCTTTATGATCTCAAGGCGCTTGCCGTCATGTGCCTCTGTCTTTGCCCGGCTTTTCCTGGTTGATGTAGCCATGTCATCCGTATCGGTTAGTTGATTAAAATTCCTCCACGCAGTCTCGTGGACCATTTGATCCTGTTAGCGGCGTCGTAGATATCCTTAACATCATTGCATAAGGGTAGCTCGTCAACTGGCAGTTCTGCCTCTGTGGTCTATGGGGCATTGTTCGACGTGAGATAGAGAGTGGCGGACACAGCTTCGGCCATGCCGGCCAGCCGGTCCGGAGGTATGGGGGGCGAGAGTCGCGGCCGTAGGACCCCCAAGCCAAAAAGTAGGTGGGGGACGAGCCTGCCATCGATCAGGTGAGGATTGGCTGAGTTGCGGTTGAGCGAATCCTTGCAATGCTGCGCCGGGATTGCCTTCGCGTAGATCCTGATGGTGCGTCTATTTGTGGCATAGAAGGCTTCCATGACCTGATGGTGGCCATTGCCGGCTGCTGAGAACGCACTGACGAACGCGCCGACGCCGCGCGGAGCTTGCCGCAGGGAGGCGAATTTGCACCGGGAATATCCCTTTGACATTGCCTCACATCATCCGGTCTCGTCCGCTGGCCATGCGGGCATCGAGGGGAGCAAAACGTATCGCAACGTCGGCGCTCTTGATCAAAATGTTCCCTCCAAGTCTGATTTCGATCAAGTCCAGCATAACCTACCAAGGTCGGCCTTTGGTGACGTAAAGGTGGCAGGGTGTGCTGGGAGGTTTGGTCATGGCCCGTGTCAGCACCTTGGCGTGCTCGTCGAGGATGTTCAATATTCGGGCCCCCGTAGCCTTCCTCGATAAAGATAGTAAATATCCTCCAAACTGATCTACCTATTACTCGGAATCATCGGATCCATGGGGGTGACGCAACTGTCAGACAGAATCAGGCGTCCATTGCATTGGCGCCAACCACCCATCCAGACAGGCCGCTCACCGGCACTGAACACAGAACCGCTTCACAGATTTCAGTTTCGCTTGCGCCAGCCTTGCGTGCACCGTTGATATGGACAGACGCCAGTGGACTGTAATCCGCAGCCAATACCGCGACCAGAAGCATCTCGGCATACTTCTGGCCGATCGTTGTTCCCCCCAGCGTACCCTGTCGCATCAAGTAATAAGCATCGGCTGCAATCGGTACCAAGTCGAGCAGCTTGTCCAGAGATGGCGGCATCGTATTGAAATAGGCAAGAAAATTGTCCCGTGCCTCGTTCTCGGCAACGATGATCTCTGGCGCCGGGGTACTGGGATCGCTGCGATCCGGATACTCGGCTTCCAGAACGCTCAGGAAACGCAGTGCGGCACCTTCGCCGCGCACGCTGCACAGGATAGCTGCGCCGGACGCTGCCTCTTTGAACGTCAACCCAAGCGCGCGCCCACGCGAAAGTTCACGTCTTGCCATGGCCTCATAACCCTTCATGGTTGCGGCCACGGAGATATAAAGTGCCTTAAGGCGAGCGGGTAGGGCCCCGTCTTTATCGGTCGCCTCGCGAAAGCGGGCATAACCAGCCAAGCTTTTGGGCGCGATCGCGCGCAGCAGTGGCGCGGATAAAAGTGCGTTGTCCCAGACCATGAAGTCCTCCTCATTAATAAACTAGCCCGACCAGTCGGTCGTATCAAGTAGTTGTACAGATTGACACCCGACCAGTCGGTCGTATGATGCCGGCCCCAATCTTGAAATATCCTATGCAGAATTTTGTAGGCAAAACAGCGGTTATTACCGGGGGCGGCAGCGGCATCGGAGAAGCGCTGGCGCGCAGGGCGTCAGCGCTCGGCATGAACGCGGTTTTGGCCGATATAGATGTGACGGCAGCCGAGCGTGTCGCTTCCGAGCTGTCCTCCAGGGGCACCCGTGTCCTCGCGGTACAGACCGATGTTGCCGATGCGACCAGCGTGGCTGCGCTGGCAGATGCAGCTTGGACGGCGTTCGGTTCGGTTGATCTACTTTGCAACAATGCTGGCGTCGTGCCGGCTGGCCGTTACCGACCGGTCTGGGAATATCCCCTTGAAGATTGGTACTGGTCCTTCGGTGTCAACACCATGGGCATTGTCCATGGCCTACGCAGCTTCGTGCCTCGCATGCTGGAACAGGGCACGCCAGGCCATATCCTGAATACAGCATCGGTGGCGGGTTTTATTAGCGGCTCGGGCTCACCTGTCTACAGCGCTGCCAAACACGCTGTTGTTCGTATCACCGAAGCGCTTTACGCTTCTTTGATCGAACGTAACGCAAATATTGGCGTTACGCTGTTGTGTCCAGGACTCGTGGCCACAGCGATTTACAATTCAGAACGTAATAGGCCTGCAGAACTGGTACCCGTAACAGGGATAGCCGAAGAGACAGAGGAGCTGCAGGCCATCGCCGATAACCTATACAAGAGTGCACTCTCCGCCGAAGAGGTCGCCATCCAAAGCTTCGCCGCGATTCGTGACAACCAATTTTACGTTATTACCTCCAACAATTTTGACGCCACAATCAGAGAACGTGCAGAAGCCATTCTTGCGAGGCGTAATCCCAGATTTGAAAACTTACTGGTCCTTAGCAAGGGCGATGTAAAATCTTAATGAAAGGATTTGTCCACATGACGCGTCTTTTGGATCGCATTGCTTTTGTCAGCGGCGCGGCATCGGGCATCGGCTTGGCGACGGCCAAGCGCTTTGACCAGGAGGGCGCGTTTCTGGTGTTAGCCGACCGCGCGGCCGACAGATTGAGAGAAGTCGCCAGCGAGCTCAATGGGAGCGGCGACCGGCACTTGGCCATCACGATGGACGTTACGCAGGAGGCGGACTGGATCTCCGCCGCTCAAGCTATAGAGAACCGCTTTGGTCGGCTCGATATCCTTTTCAATAATGCA
>JAJZCS010000070.1 GCA_021829055.1 Pseudomonadota bacterium | reverse complement strand
TTTGTTTGCCTCATTGTGACGCTCCGCGTAGCTAAGGAGATCTCGGAGCGTGAAGCCATCGTGCGAGGTGATGAAATTGACCGAGGCATAGGTTCGTCGCCGGTGGTGCTCAAACAGCTCTGGCGAACCCATAAGCCCCTTCGCTAATTCTGGACGTTGCGATGAATCTCCTCGCCAAAATCTTCGGAGCGTGTCTCGGGTGCAAGCATTCCATTCCGCGAAGCCGGGCGGGAAATTCCCAAGCTGGTACCCGCCCAACCCCAAATCCCAAGGTTCGGCGATCAGCTTACAGCGTGACAATACCGGGTCTTGCCGAACGGCGTCGAAGAATCCGGATCCAGGATCGAAACCGCTTGCTTCGCGTCCGAGAACCGTGGCGAGGTCAAACCGAAAGCCATCAATCTGGAAGTTCGTAGCCCAATAACGAAGTGAATCGACGACCATCTGCAGTACGCGCGGATGGGCAATGTTGAGCGTGTTACCGCAGCCTGAGTCGTTGATGCAGTATCGAGGTGCGTCTGGTAGCAGTCGGTAATAGCTAGCATTGTCGAGGCCACGCCATGACAATGTTGGCCCCAGTTCTCCACCTTCGCATGTATGATTGTAGACGACATCAAGAAAAATTTCGATTCCGGCCGCGTGTAAGCGATCAATTGCCGCACCAATCTCTGCGCTGGCATGCGCGGGATCGGCGCAGTAACGTGGTTCGGGGGCAAAAAAGCCAAGCGTCGAGTAGCCCCAGTAATTCGAAAGTTTTCGTTCGACGAGAAAACGATCCTGTGCGAAGGCATGGACGGGCATCAGCTCGATCGCAGTGACACCTAACCGTTGAAAATGCTCAATCATTTGTGGTTGCGCTAACCCCGCAAACGTACCCCGCACTCGCTCGGGAAGATCGCTTCGCTGGCGGGTGAGACCGCGGAGGTGCGCCTCGTAGATAATGGTTTCCGACCATGGATGGCGTGGCGGAGAATGTAGAGCCCAAGTGCGATCTTGACTCTCAGCAGTGACGACCGATTTTGGTACCGCAAATGCGCTGTCGCGTCGGTCGAACGAAAGATCCTCTTGCGCCGTTCCGATGCGGTATCCGTATAATGCATCTGACCAAATGAGACGTCCCGACAAGGCCCGTGCGTAGGGGTCTATCAAAAGCTTATTAGGGTTAAATCTATGGCCCTGTTCGGGTTGATAAGGGCCATAAGCGCGATAGCCATAGAGTAATCCAGGTCCTGCACCCGGCAGATAGCCGTGGTGCACTTCGTCCGTGCACTCAGGTAATGTGAAGCGTTGGATTTCGTGACGTCCACGTGCGTCAAACAGGCACAACTCGACACGCTCGGCATGCGCGGAGAAAACTGCAAAATTAATTCCCAAGCCATCCCAATGGCTCCCCAGCTTGTCTGGTACGCCGGCCCGTAATCGTGATGGCATCATCGAACCAGCCTATCCCGCGAAGACAGTGTTTTCAGGTAACTTTCCATGCCAGCGTGGCGCATCCACCAAAATGTGCCGTTCAAGAAATAGCGATCGCCGGTCCGTGCATCGGCCGTTTGATGTGGTTCGTGATCTTTCATGACAACTAAACATTGACCGTCTCCGCGATCCCGTCAAATCTGCACCATCGGTGCAGTGATGAAGGGTATGGATCGGGACGTGTTTGCAAATAGGTCGGACGTTTCGGAACTGGAAACCTTCCGGGAAGACGGTGCTGTGCCCGACCCGGCGATCACAGTGCTTGAGCCGGCGCATCAGACCGCACCAATCGTAGTCGCTTCCCCGCATTCCGGAAGCGACTACGCTCCTCTCTTCCTTGCAGCGTCACGCTTGGATTCGCGGTCTTTGCGGAAAAGCGAGGACTGCTTCGTTGATGAATTATTTGGCTTTGCCCCGGCGGCAGGTCTGCCATTACTCGCTGCACGGTTTCCTCGCGCCTATTGCGATGTGAATCGCGAGGCATGGGAGCTTGACCCGGCGATGTTCGAGGATATGTTGCCCCCCCACGTTAATCATGCCAGCCCTCGCGTCGCTGCCGGACTTGGCACCATTGCCCGGGTCGTTGCGTTTGGCGAGCCGATATATCGCCACAAATTACGTTTCGCGGAGGCTGAAAGGCGTATTGAGAGGTGCTGGAAGCCGTACCACGCGGCATTGGCTCGATTGATCGCGAGAACTCGAGAGCGCTTTGGCTCTTGCATAGTACTGGATTGCCATTCGATGCCTTCTGCCCATGCTGGACTTAGCGAGCGGGAGCCAGATTTCGTCCTTGGTGACGCGCATGGTGCCGCTTGTGGACGTGCCATCGTTGCCTTGATTGAGGTGAATCTGCGCGGCGAGGGTTTCATTGTTCGTCGTAACGATCCCTATGCGGGAGGATATGTCACGCGCCATTACGGTCGACCACGCGAGCACGTCCACGTACTACAAATCGAAGTTGCCCGAAAATTGTATATGGATGAAGCCAACCTTGTTCCGACACAGGGGTTCATCCGTATGCAGGGCGTATTGACGACACTGCTTCAGACAATAATCGCGTTGGCACCGCACCTAATTTAACGTGCCGCCCAATGTAGTTCAAAAAAAAGGCGACACCGAAGTGCCGCCAAGTTTAGGGAGGAAACGTCCAAGAAAGCAAACGAAGCGAACAAATCGCCGTTGCATGCTGGTATATAGTCGACCGAATGCCGCCGTGCAAGAAACTTTTTGCAGCGCAGCATCATGGCCCTCGCATAGATCGCTTTGGTTTTTTGTGGGGTGAAATGCCGTGATGGTCTCGGGCGGATCCAGCGGGATATTGCGTACGTGCCTAGCATGCTTTTTTTTCCCATTATCGTGGTAGTGAAGCGATCACCTTTGAAAGTGCACCGCTCGGTTTGACACGGGAACACATAATTTGGAGCTGTTTTTGTGCCAGATGTCAGGCCTATAACTATTCAAGGGCCTTGGTAGGCCTGAAGCGCTCCACAGAGATTCGGTTAGGAAGATCACTCAGTTTTGAATTTCAGCCTTGAGTGATAGAGTGGAGTATTCCGCCTCGCGCAACAACGGGAAAAATCGGATGTCACTTTGTCGCGTCGCGGCGTAAATAAAACCCACCCGTTCAGGAGCGGGATATATGGAACCCGTGTGCGGGTGGATAAAAATGCTGAAAAGAATAAAGCTCGTGCAGTGCGGAGCCTGGAAACTCGCCGCCCCGGACGGAGCGAATGTTAATCCGCCATGAGCCACGCATGACCTGTGGCGATTTCATCGTGCCGCCCGATGTTAGCCTCCCGCCGCAAGGCTGGCTGTGGCTTTGCTACCGGACCGGCGCTGCCACGACGATATGGAAATTGGGCTGCTTGTTAGAGCCTACCCCGGCTGGGGCGGGCAGACAGGCATCGTGCATATCGTATTCATCACCCGGCCGCAGCCTGCTGCCTGCCGTGCGGGCCTTCATCGATCATCTGGCAGCCGAGCTCGCCGTGTTGTCGTTGAATGATTGAAGGACGCAACGGCCGACGTGAAGCCCCGCTTTCTGGGCCCATCCAGTGTTCTTCGAACGTCGCCTAAGGTTGAAAACCGAAATTCAAACCGAGACATACCGATCACTGCAATGGGTGTAACGCGGCCACAGGGTCGATATGAGCAGGTTGTACATCGTTAACAACGACAAGGAGTACATCAGGGTTGGCGGGTTGCACAAGAACACGGTCAGAGGCTCTACAGGTGTTGGATCCTGACCACTGGAGCAGCCACGTCATGTGGCGGGGGTATAAGATTTTATTACCCCGGAGCCGGAATTGGCCCTAACCCCCCAGTCTTGGGAATGTCCGGTTTCTGTGCAACAGGTACAGAGCCTCGGCGATCCGGCGACGGTTCATCAATGACTTTCCGAATGATCTTTTCACCGCGCAATACCATGCGGATTTCCTCCCCGGAGAGAGTCTCATACTCAAGGAGGCCGCGCGCAAGAGCATGCAGATCATTGAGACGTTCGGTGAGAATACGCTTGGCCTCACTGTAGGCATGGCCGATGATCCTTTTAACTTCAGCGTCAATTTCCTGGGCAGTCGCTTCGGAAATACTTTTATGCTGCTGGATCGACTGGCCAAGGAACAAGTCCTGTCCGTTGTCGCCGTAAGAGACCATTCCAAGTAGGTCGCTCATGCCCCATTCGGTAACCATTCGACGAGTAATCTCGGTCGCTTGTTTAATGTCGCCAGAAGCCCCATTCGAAACATTGTCGGGCCCAAAAATGATTTCCTCTGCGGCACGCCCGCCCATTGCCTTGACCAACTCCGCAAGCAGCTTCGCCTTACTCATAGAGTAGCGATCACCCTCGGGCAGGCTCATTACTAGGCCAAGCGCACGTCCACGCGGGATAATCGTTGCCTTGTGAACGGGATCGCAATGTTCTTGGGAAATCGAGCAAATTGCATGCCCACCCTCGTGGTATGCAGTCATCCGTTTTTCGTCATCACTCATCACCATCGAACGACGCTCAGCCCCCATCAGCACTTTGTCTTTCGCACTCTCGAACTCCGCCATCGCAACCACCCGCTTGCCAATGCGAGCCGCCAGCAAAGCAGCCTCATTAACCAGATTGGCAAGATCGGCACCGGAAAACCCAGGCGTTCCGCGAGCAATCACCCTCGGATCAACATCAGAAGCCAACGGCACCTTGCGCATATGAACCTTAAGAATGCGCTCTCGCCCGTTCACATCCGGATTCGGCACCACAACCTGGCGGTCGAATCGACCAGGGCGCAGCAACGCGGGATCAAGTACATCGGGCCGATTCGTCGCCGCAATCAGAATCACACCTTCATTGCTCTCAAACCCGTCCATTTCAACGAGCATCTGATTAAGTGTTTGCTCGCGCTCGTCATTCCCCCCCCCTAAGCCTGCGCCTCGATGACGGCCAACGGCATCAATTTCATCAATAAAGATTATGCATGGCGCGTTCTTCTTGCCCTGCTCGAACATATCCCGCACTCGCGACGCGCCAACTCCAACGAACATTTCCACGAAATCCGACCCCGATATCGTAAAGAACGGCACGTTAGCCTCGCCCGCAATTGCTCGAGCAAGTAGTGTTTTGCCCGTGCCAGGAGGGCCAACCAGCAAACAGCCTTTTGGGATCTTGCCGCCGAGGCGTTGAAATTTCTGTGGATCGCGAAGAAATTCAACGATCTCCTGCAATTCATTTTTGGCTTCATCGATGCCGGCGACGTCCTCAAAGGTCACCCGCCCCTGCTTTTCTGTGAGAAGGCGGGCTCGCGATTTGCCAAATCCCATAGCTCTGCCACCACCTGACTGCATCTGCCGCATGAGATAGAACCAGAATCCAAAAAGCAGCAGCATTGGCGCCCATGAAATCAAGTACTTGATCAAGGGATTTTCTGGGTTGGCAACCGGTTTTGCATCAACTCTTACATGTTTGGAAATCAGAGAAGAAACCAGAGTCGGGTCACTAGGCGCATACGTCTCGAACGCACTGCCGTTCTTGAGAGCGCCGGTGATTGTGTGCCCGCGGATCAGCACATGATCAACCTTGCCTTGGTCAACCTCGTTGAGAAAGGTAGAATACGCAACCTGTGTTGCCTTGTCGACATCTGAGGTCTGCGGTTGAAACATGTTGAACAGCAGAACCACGCCTAGGATCACAACGACCCAAATCAGCAGATTACGCCAAAAATTGTTCATCCGACCTTGTCCATTTTAACTATGCACGCCTCATACAATTGTGCTGTTGCTATAAACGACAGCGCTCTCACCGTGTGCGCCAAGATATTGGCACGCTGCTCCCCGACTCGCTACCGCAAACTGCCCATATCCATATATAGAAAGATGGTCATTCCACGTCATATTCCTAGCCCGCCCCTTTCCCCTTCGCTGCGCAAAAACCCTAGATCGACGAGCACCGGCCAGCCCGGTTCAAATCGGACTGAAGAAGGTGCCCCAAAATCAAGATGGGGCACCGCGAGGAGTTTGTCATTCCTGAAAATGGCCGGAAGGCCACGGAGCACCACGGCGGGTAGCGACGACCGGTCACGTATTTTTGCTGCATGGTCGCCAAGAGCGCCAAACGCCGTAGCCGTTTCTGGCACGCGATCAAGAACAAAGCGACCGTCCCATTGCGCTCGATGCATGGCTGGGACCGGCTCGGCACACGCGGCTGGCTCGCGAACCAGAAGAAACCCCCCTCCGAAAGGGCGTTTTGCACGGACAACGGCGACACCACCAAGCGTCGCAGGAGCAAGCGACTCAGCAATGCGGACAGTCGAAGTACGCGGCGGTGGATAGTCAGCCCCCCCAATCACTCGCAACAACGCCGCAAGTGCATTCGGATCTAAGCGATCGGCGGCGATATGTGCAAAGCCGGCATCGTAAAGACATACGGACGCAACCAGTGAAGCAGCCGCAACGTCTTGCTCTAGCCTACGTACAACCATTGCATGAGCGATCAGGGCCGTTATCTCGTTTGACGAAAACCTCTGTCCGGTGAGACGCAATCGTCCGCGTTCGAAGCGGCGGTCAAGGTTGCTCGGGTCTTCGATCCATTCGACGCCGCGCGTGCGTAGATAATCCTGCAAGGCAGCATGCGGTAACGCAAGAAGGGGACGGAGCAGGAGAACGTCGTTTCGTGCACTAATTGGTGACATTCCGCATAAGCCCCGGGTGCCACGAGCCCCACGCATCATGATCAATTCGGCCTGATCATCGGCATGATGACCAACAAGAAGATGCACTGCGCCATTCTCGCGTGCCGCGGATGTAAGGACCGCGTAGCGTGCAACTCTAGCACGCTCCTGTAGCGCGGCTCCATCTGTCAAGCTAAGACGATAGCTGACGGAATGGATCAACTGTCCCGAAAGTCTCTGGGCGGTTAGTGCGGCTTCGCGATCGGAGCCACGACGCAGACCATGATCAACAATCAGAGCAATAACGGAACCTCCGCGCGGAACAACCCAGTCCCGGGCCAAAAGCGCGAGCGCGGTGCTGTCAGCACCGCCTGAAACCGCGACAGCCAGACGCGGGGCAGTGCCAAGAGGGCCGAAAGCCGCCATTGCGGTCGAAAAACCTTCCTCTACCGTATCGGGCACATCTTTCGCTCTCTGATCGGTATATGAGCCAGCCGCTTAGTGACAGTGTGCTTTCAACCTGACTGTCTTTACCTGTGCCTCAAGCGAAGGTGAAAGCGACGAAAATTGGCTGGCTAAAGAATCCAACGTATCGCAGGCGGCATTATCCTGGCCAATCGCTGCAAGAGAGCTGGATAGGCCCAACAAGGCCTTAGCTGCGTAAGGGCCGGTCTTGTCTGCGCTATAGGCATCATCGTACGCGAGCGCCGACTCCTGAAAACGCCCCTGGCCATCAAGAGCCTGCGCAAGCACAAGTTCGGCCTCCCCATGGTACACTCCTTTGCCTCGCTTAGCGATAATGGCTCGGGCATCTGCTTCTGCCGCCGTATAGTCGTGGGCGGCCAGCGCTTGGCGCGCGGCGACGAGCGACGCGACAACGTGCCTCCGAGACGGTGCCGGCGCGGGAGGCGTGGTCGACGCGACCGGTAGCTGGCCCAGTGTCCGCGAATTGGTGTTCTGCGTCCCTGCCGGCGAGGTAAGTCCTGTAGAGGGTTTGGTGCCCTGCTGCGCCATCTCAAACTTTAGGTCGCCAATCTCCTGATTGATCTGATCATTCTGCGTTGTGACCTGGTGCTCCAAGGTGTCGAGCTGACCACGCAATGAATGCACGTCTTGTTGCAGTTGCTGCACCTGTAGAACCAAGCTCGGCAAAAGCGCTGCACTACCCCCCACCCCGGACCCACCCGGCTGCGAAGGCGCCAGCACAGAAGCACCGTTGCCTCCTTGGCTTTGCTGAAGTTGCTGGACTTGTTGCCGAAGCTCAAGAATCTGATTTTCCAGAGCTATTCCCTCTCGACTCGTAATAACTTGTGCCCGGGCGGCCGACGATGAAACAAGCGCCGCGAAGCCAACAGCCAATAACAACGCAAAGCAGCGACAAAGAAAGCGGGAAAAGACTTGCATGAAGTGAATTCCGATACCTGACGACGATTCACCCCATTGTATACGCCGAAAAAGCTGGTGGAGAACAGACTCATCACGAACTGAAAGCTTGGATTGGGTCTTCCAAAACGAAAACGGCGGCCCGAAGTAGTCACGGGGCCGCCGCCTTCAAGGCAGGTCAGAGTTATCTACCCATCAGTTACAATGCTGTGGATTGAAACCCTGTACCGAAGTAATGGCGACGCGATCTTGCTGGTAGTCTTGCTGGGTGTTTCCAGGTGAAACCAAGCAAGATTTGCCATAAGACATGGTCTCAATCCGCGATGCGGCAACGCCCTTAGCCACCAAATAATCGCGCGCGGCGTTCGCTCGGCGATGCCCGAGGGCAAGGTTATACGTTTCCGTGCCCCGTGGATCGCAATTGCCCGCCACCAATACACCCACGTTTGGATATTTCATGAGCCATTGGGCCTGGCGGGCCAACGTTGCGCGATCTGCTGGAGTCAAGGCCGATTTGTCGAAAGCATAAAAAACGCGATCGCCGACATCCGCCACGAGTTGCGCCTCGCTCCCGGGCGCCGGGCCAGATTGTGCGGTCATGGCGCCGGATCCGGTGGACGCCGTTGTAGTCG
>JAJZCS010000069.1 GCA_021829055.1 Pseudomonadota bacterium | reverse complement strand
AAGATCAAGGGAAATCGCTCTCGCCATGCATGCCGGCCTCCTTCGCCAGCACACATCTTGAATCAGATCAAAGCCGTTTTGGAAATCCCTTCCGATTCATTCAGATAGGAAAACGCTCTAGTCTGGCGATTGCAGAAGCGTTTACCAAGGAAGGCGCCACGGTCGATTTTTAAGCACGAGGTGCGGAAGGGTCGAATCAGCGCGGCGGCTTTTGAAAAGCCAAGAGAAACACTGTTCGCCGCGCCTTATGAGGTCGCCCTCCTGAATCACTGGGCAAATTCATGTATTCGGCCGTGGTCAGCATCTGAGCTGAGCACAACCGCACAGCCTGTCCGGGCAAGTCCACGCACGACAGCAACGACTACCGGTGCGTACGAATCGTTGTATGTCTTCTCCTAGTGCGGGGGGCCCTCTCCACTTGATCGCCGAAGCAGGAAGAGTCCTTGCTCGCCAAACAAGTTCGCTAACATCGGCCATCGTCGCCACGGTGCGCGGCGCCCTGCCTCATCCGCGGCTAGCCATTGTTCCACAGAGTAGCCCTCGGCCTGGCAGAGCACAAAGAAGTCGCGAATTGTACAAGGGTGGATGTTTGGCGTTTCATACCACATCCGCGCCCATGTCTTTGTCATCGGCATGCGGCCAGTTACCAGCAACTGCCAGCGCAGGCTCCAGTGGCCGAAATTGGGGAAACTGACAATCGCCCGCGTGCCGATCCGCAGCATCTGCCGCAGGACTTCGCGTGGCTGCTCCACAGCCTGTAAAGTTCGCGACAGGATCACATAGTCGAACGCATGGTCCGGGTAGTGCGAAAGATCAGTATCTGCGTCGCCCTGCATCACGGGCAGACCATGGGCTACCGCGCGTGTCACGACAGCCATATCAATTTCGATACCACGAGCGTCGCACCCCTTGGTACGGAACAGATGCTCGATCAGCGCGCCATCGCCACAGCCAATATCGAGAACCCGCGTCCCCGGCGCCACCATGCTGGCGATCAACTCAAGATCAACCCGCATATTCTTTGCCACATACCGAACTCCCGGGACTTTGGCCATCAAATTCCGGCTGCAACAGCGCTGCCGGCAAGGAAGCCGGCTACGGTACGCGAAAAATCTGGTTCATCGAGCAGAAACGCGTCGTGCCCCTTATCGCTCACGATCTCGACGAATGAAATATTGGCTGCCACCTGATTTAGAGCGCGAGCAATCACTCGACTCTCAGCAGTGGGAAACAACCAGTCCGAACTAAACGACACCAGCAAGAACCGCGTCCGCGTGTTTCGGAACGCCGCCGCCAGAGATCCGCCGTAATCTGCCGCCAGATCAAAGAAATCCATTGCCCGCGTGATGCTCAGATACGAATTGGCATCAAAACGCCGCACGAAGCTTGACCCCTGATGCTCAAGATAACTCTCCACTGCAAACCGCTCGCCGAAGAGCGCGCCCCCAACTTCCGAGCCGCCCTGAATCCGCCGACCAAACTTTCGGCTCAACGCCGCCTCAGAAAGGTAAGTGATATGCGCCGTCATCCGAGCAACAGCTAGCCCCTGTGCCGGAATCACTCCCTGCTCCCAGTACCGGCCTTCACGAAAATCTGGATCACCAAGAATTGCCTGCCGACCGACTTCATGAAATGCGATGTTCTGTGCCGAATGATACGCTGCTGTCGCAATCGGGAGGGACGCGAACACCGCATCTGGGTACAATGCCGCCCAAGCCAGCACCTGCATCCCGCCCATGGAACCACCAATGACAGCGAACAGCCTCTCAATTCGCAGTTCGTCGATCAGCATCTTCTGCGCGCGCACCATGTCCTGTATTGTGATGGGAGGAAAATCAATTCCCCAGGGCTCGGCACGGTTGTCGTCGCGCGGTGACCGTGGCCCAGTCGAACCCATGCAACCCCCCAGGACATTCGCGCAGATGACGAAGTACCGTTCGGTGTCCACGGGCAGGCCAGGCCCAACCAGACCGTTCCACCAGCCAGGTTTGCCGGTTAAAGGATGTGTCTCAGCAACGTATTGGTCCCCGGTAAGCGCGTGGCACACTAGGATCGCATTGGATCTCGCCGCGTTCAGTGTGCCGTAGGTCCGATAGGCGATCGTCACACCGTCGAGCACTATTCCGCAATCCAGCGGCAGGGGTTGCCTGATCCGCAGGCTCTGGTGGGTGATTTCCGGAAGTGGCGTAATGTCCATTGCCGGCGCATATGCGCTCGGTTGGTCCGCTCGACAAGAACCGCTACGGACGAGACCTTTGCCGAAACGGCCTCGTCCTGTATCAACAGCAGTGGAATTGGGATGCAGGTCGAGGAGCCGCATGTCTGAAATGTCGAGATCCAGCCCGCCGGAAAGCGGCACCGCAGCCGATGTGCCGGCAGCGCTTGCATCACTACGCGCTGAAATTGACGCAATCGACGATCGCCTCCACGACCTTCTGATGGAGCGCGCCAGGATTATCGAGCGCGTAGCACGCGAGGGTGGAAAACGTGGGGTGATGATACGCCCGGGCCGTGAAGCCGCTATGATCCGCCGCCTTCTGCGCCGTCATGCTGGCCGTTTGCCGCCACAAACGATTCTACGTATCTGGCGTGAACTCTTTGCAGGCGCGCTGTCCATCGAAGGCGACCTCACGGTCACCGTCGCCGATGGTGCGATCCCAGAACTTCAGACTGTGGCCCGTGAACATTTCGGGCCGCTTGTTCCATTGCGCCACCATCCTTCTGCGGGTCAAGCATTAGCAGACCTCACGACCGGGGCTGCCCAAGCTGCGGTCCTCCCGATACCTGATGGATCGGACGACGATCAGTCCGCCTGGTGGATCGGCCTAATGCATGGTGCCACCCCGCGCCTCTCAATCATCGCCAAGCTTCCGTTTTGGGCTCGTCGGGTAGAAGGTCTGCCCCATGCCGAAGCCTTTGTTGTTGCCCCAATCACGCTGGACCCAAGTGATGACGACCGCAGCCTTCTCGGCATCGAAACGCCTGCTGACACCAGTACGGCCCGCATCGCCGCCGTTCTAACGAAGGCGGGATTTTCACCTGGTCCTATTGTGTCGCGCCGCGCTACCGACCGACCAGAGGCGCGCTATGCGATCGCTGACGTCGCGGGGCTGATCTTCCGGGGTGATCCCCGGCTCGGCGATATTGGCGCTGCCTTTGGCGTTGCGCCAACGGTCCTCGGTGGCTATGCGGTTCCCGTCCAGGCCTTTCCACCCGCACCCGAGCCCAGTGATCGATGACTTTCGCCCCCAGACCCCGCGATGCGATCTTCTCCGTTGCCCCGTATGTGGGTGGCGAATCCGTTGTCGCGGGCGCCAACCAGGCAATCAAGCTCTCGTCCAACGAAGGAGCATTCGGGGCACCTCCCGCTGCGATCGCCGCTATTGCAGAAGCGAGCGTAGGTATTCATCGGTACCCCGATGGCAGCTCAACCGCGCTCCGAAGCGCAATCGGGAAAAGATTTGGGCTTGATCCATCCCGGATCGTTTGTGGCAACGGCTCCGACGAGCTCCTAACCCTTCTCATCCAATCTTATGGCGGTGTCGGCACAGAGCTGACAATGAGTGCACACGGATTCCTGGTTTATGAAATCGCCGCAAAAATCGCCGGCATGACGGTACGCAAAGCACCAGAAAGAAATTTGACCACCGACATCGATGCGATCCTCGCCCACATCACGCCAGCAACACGCGTCGTCTGTCTTGCCAACCCCAATAATCCTACCGGTAGCCTTGTTCACCAGTCTGAGATCGCTCGTTTGCGATCTAAACTTCCAACCGACGTCCTTCTGGTCCTCGATGCCGCATACGCCGAATATGTCGACGATCCGGATTACGATCCTGGAATCCAGCTGGCCGATGCTGGCTCCAACACGGTAATGACCCGCACCTTCTCGAAAATCTTCGGCTTGGGTGGCGTACGCCTCGGTTGGGCTTATGCTTGTACCCCTATTGTCGACGTTCTCAACCGCGCCCGCGGCCCATTCAACGTCAGTTCACTCGCAGCTGCTGCGGGGATCGCCGCTCTTGCCGATCCAGCATGGGCTGTCCGCTCCCGCACCCACAATAGCCGAGCCCGGACACGCCTGACAGAACGACTGCACTCCATCGGCATCACCACATATCGGTCACACGCTAATTTTCTACTCGCTGATTTCGGCACTCCCGCGCGCGCTCGGGCCGCCGACTTACACTTGCGCTCATGCTTTATTATTACCCGCCCGATGTCGGCTTATGCGTTGCCGCGTTGTCTGCGCATTACGATCGGTACCGACAAGGAATGTGATGCAGTTGCTGACGCCCTCGCTGATTTTTGTGGGCTACATCCACATGTCTGAGCTCCAAACGGCCGCTCCCCTCTTTAACACGGTCGCCCTCATTGGCATTGGTCTAATAGGATCTTCAATCGCCCGCGCAGCCCGCGTGCGCGGCACCTTGGCCTGTCGAGTCGTTGCGAACGCGCGCACCTCAGCCACACTGAACCGCGTGCGTGAACTGGGGATCGCCGACACCTGTGAACTGGCGCCAGAGGACGCAGTCGCCGACGCGGATTGCGTAATTCTGTGCACCCCGGTCGGTGCATTCGCTTCTGTCGCCGAGAGCATCGGCCCTCATCTCAAGCCGGGCGCTATTGTGACAGACGTCGGTTCCACTAAGCAGTCTGCCATCCGCGACATTCTTCCCCACCTCCCCGAGAATGTACATCTCGTCCCTGGCCACCCGATGGCGGGAACGGAATTCTCCGGCCCTGATGCCGGGTTTTCTGACCTTTTCGAAGGCCGCTGGACTCTGCTTACACCTCCTCCTGGCACAAATCCCGAGGCGATTGCCAAAATGAAAGAGTTCTGGAAGCGCTGTGGTGCAATGGTGTCCGTCATGGATCCTGGCCATCATGATCGCGTTGTTGCCATCGTTAGCCACCTGCCCCATTTGATCGCATTCACAATCTGCGGTACCGCTGACGATCTAGCAGATGAAACTCGCCAGGAAGTGCTTCAGTTTGCCGCCTCCGGTTTTCGAGATTTCACCCGCATCGCCGCCTCCGATCCTGTCATGTGGCGTGACATCTTCCTCAACAACCGCGATGCGCTGCTCGAAATGCTTGCCCGTTTCACCGAGGATACTCAAGCGATGGCTCGTGCGGTCCGCTGGGGTGATGCCGCGTACATTGAGGACAAAGTGCATCGTGGCCGCAAGATTCGTCAGGCCCTGATCGACCTCAAGCAAGCCTGACCTGAGCGCACCCGGCTCATCCCTCAAACGATAAAACCGCCCCCGAGTACCCGCGTACCATCATAGGCCACGCAAGCCTGACCAGGTGCCGCCAGTGACGGGTCATCCAAGATCACCGTCCCCGCAACCATATCAACGACGGCTGGCTGCGGCTCAGCACGCGCGCGCAATTTCACCTGGGTCCGAATCGGTTCGGCGGGCACCGCAATAAGCCAATTGGTCTCCGTGAGCCGCACGTGCCGCGTTCCGGTATTGCGCGGCCCGACCTCAATCCGTCGGCGTGCCGCATCGATCCTGGTCACCACCTGCCCGTTCACGTCCCCGAGGCGTTTCGCTTGACCCACCGTGTAACGTCCGATCCCCTGATGCCGACCCAGAACAGCGCCATCAAGGCCGACAATTTCACCAGGCTGGACTGCATCGGGCCGCAATCGTGCAAGCAGGTCCGCATACGAGCCCGAAGGCACGAAACATATGTCCTGGCTGTCGGGCTTCTGGGCAACTGGCAAGTCCAACCGCGTTGCTACCGCTCGCACCGCGCCCTTGTCAGGCATATCTCCGAGCGGGAAACGCGAAAACGCAAGTTGATCCCGTGTCGTCGCAAACAGGAACCACGATTGGTCTCGCACTGCGTCCGCTGCCACATGCAGTTCTGGTCCAGAAGCACCGTCCTCCCGTCGCACGTAGTGTCCAGTCGCGAGGGCTTCGGCCCCCAGATCGCGTGCCAGCCCAAGCAAATCCCCAAATTTTAGATGCTGGTTACAGCGCACGCACGGTACTGGTGTCCGCCCCTCCGCGTATGATCCAACAAAATCTCCAATCACTTGCGCATGGAATTCTGCTTCCGCATCGATCACGTAATGCGCAATGCCCAAGCGATCGGCAACATTACGCGCGTCATTAATATCCTGCCCACCGCAACACCCTCGCTTCCGCCCCGCAGCAGCGCCATGATCATAAAGATGAAGTGTAATGCCGATTACTTCGTGTCCAGCCTCGTGTAACAATCCGGCCACGACCGAACTGTCCACACCGCCAGACATTGCGACCACAATGCGCATCACGCCAATCTCGTCAGATAATTATCCGTTCTGAGCATTACACACGCCTGCTGGAAGCCGTACAACCAACCCATCCAAGGTTTCATCCATTACGATCTGACAACCCAACCGCGAGGTTTTCTGCAAGCCGAACGCCAGATCAAGCATATCCTCCTCGTCTTCACTGGCCTCGGCCAATTTTGGGTACCACTCTGGATCAACAATTACGTGGCAGGTAGAACATGCCAGCGATCCCTCACACGCGCCTTCGATATCGATGCCATGCTTATGTGCGATTTCCAGCACAGAAAGTCCTAGTGGCGCATCAACAACCCGGCGCGTGCCATCGCGCTCGATGAAAACCATACTCGGCATGTGTTACGTCCTGCATCTTCGGATCCGGGCAATAAACGCGGATTTCACTCCGGCATGTCAGCCAGCCGGAACCGTCATCGCAATATGAGACGCGCCTGGGCTATGCAAGGCACGGATCGCAATTTTCCGGTATGCGGCACAAAATTTTGTGGCCACATCGGGTGGTGCATTCCAGGGAAGTGAAACTCGGATTGCGTACTCAGCCAGCGGCTTCAACCCCATTGCAGTTAACACGTGACCGCGGCGAACTTTGCCTGACGAGCAAGCCGCCCCAGCGGACACTGCGATGCCGGCCAAGTCGAGGCCGATCACCTGCGCATCAGCCTTTATACCCGGCAATGCAAGACATGACGTGTTCCCCAACCTTGGGGCGCCTTTGCCGACCACGGTCGCGCCGACGGACAGTGCCTCAGCCTCGATCGCATCGCGCAGCGCTGTCACCCGCGACCGTTCTTCGCTGGCTATCGCGGCCGCAGCGGCACCAAACCCAGATATCGCCGGAAGGTCTGGCGTTCCCCCTCGTCGTCCACGTTCCTGTCCGCCGCCGAAAATCAGTGGCGCCACGTGATCGCTAACGTCGCGCGCCAAAACGAGTGCTCCTGCGCCTTTCGGCCCACCCAACTTGTGGCTCGACAATGCAACGCTCGATGCCCCAAGCGCACAAAAATCCGCACGCAGCCGACCAGCCGCCTGCACTGCGTCAACATGCAGAAGCGCCCCAAACTGCCCACAGAGCTTGGCCACTTCTTTGATCGGATGGAGCACACCAGTTTCATTATTTGCCGCCATCAAACATACGAGCGCACCGGTATTGTCCTTTAGCGCCCTTTGAACCGCAGCAAGATCCACGGTCCCATCATTATGCACCGCCAGCAACAGCGCGTCTGGCGCCGCCATCCGTACCGCGTCGTGCTCGGTTGCGCCGATCAAAATTCTCTTTCCGTGCCCCAGTGAAGCTATGGCAAGCGCATTCGCCTCAGTCGCGCCGGAACAAAATACGACGTCCTCCGGCCTGGCTCCGCAAAACAAAGCAATATGCTCGCGCGCCGTTTCTAATATCCGGCGCGCTGCCCGCCCTTCCGCATGGATGGAGGATGGGTTACCTAGGCAATCAAGCGCTGACATGACCGCCGCACGCGCTGCCGGTCGCAGCGGTTCGGTCGCATTGGCATCCAGATAGAGGCGAGCGCCTCCGTCACGAGGTAAAGTCAGCATCACCCGACCGCGCCGACGCAAATCCCGTAGCTCGCTCTGCGGAACGTCGAAGTTCGGCTTCGCCTCGTGCCAGCCGCGATTCGAGTTCGGTCAGTTCGGCGCGCAGACTCTCGATCTCGGCAAGCATCGGGTCGATACACGGATCACAGGGTGTTCCGTACGGATCGAATTGCGGCTTCGCCGGCCGCGCCGCCGTGCCCCGTTCGACAGGTCGCGCCGGAATTCCCACCACGGTCGTATTCGCCGGCACTTCCGCTACCACGACAGCGTTGGCGCCGATCCGTGCGTTCTCACCGATATGAATCGCCCCGAGAATCTTTGCCCCGGCGCCAATGATGACATTATTAGCGACCGTTGGATGGCGCTTCCCTCGGTCACTGGATGTGCCACCCAATGTCACCTGATGGTAGAGGTATACGTCATCGCCCACCTCAGCAGTTTCTCCGATCACGACCCCCATACCATGATCAATGATACAGCGCCGTCCGATTTTAGCAGCCGGATGGATTTCGATTCCTGTCATCATGCGCCCAAAATGTGAGATCACCCGGCCCAGAAGGAATAGCCGCCGACTCCACAAACCATGCGCCACGCGATGAATCATTAGCGCATGAAAACCAGGATAGCACAGAATAACCTCGAGCGCTGAACGAGCTGCCGGATCGCGCTGACGGTATGCCTGAACGGTCTCGTGGAAAAACATGCGGGTCATGCGACATTTCCGTAGGAATTGAAGGCCGAATACATTATATACGACGCTCGCGTAGTAAACTCATATTCGTCCGTTCCCGAAGTGTGGGGATGGTTGTTTCCGAGGTCACGTGTTAACTGCAATGGG
>JAJZCS010000068.1 GCA_021829055.1 Pseudomonadota bacterium | reverse complement strand
CCCATGAGCAGAAACAGATGCGCCGTGCGGACCTTCTCAAGGTCGCCATGGCGGGTTTTGTGGATACCTCGTACGACGACCTCAGCATGGCGGCAATCGCCGCCGAGGCGGGCGTCGCCAAAGGCACCCTCTACCTCTATTTTCACAGCAAGGAGGAGATGTTCCTGGCCCTGTGCGAGGAGGAGCTGGCGGACTGGTTCGCGGCGTTGGACTCGGCGCTCCAACAGCGGCGTGCTGATATGAGCATCGCGGGCCTGGTGCAGCTGTTCGCCGAGTCCATCGCTACCCGACCGTACCTGCTGCGGTTGCTGGCGATACTGCACACCGTGCTGGAGCACAACGTTGACCACGCCACCGCGCTGCGCTTCAAGACCTTCCTCAAGGAACGGCTGTTGAAGACCGGTGCCCTGCTGGAGGGATATCTGCGCTTCCTCGCACCCGGTCAGGGTGTGGAAGTATTGCTCAAGATTGACGCCCTGATCATCGGCTTGCAGCACCTGGCCGAACCCTCCGGGGTGATGCGCGCGGTGCTGGCGCAGCCGGATATGGCCCTGTTCCGGGTGGACCTGCAGCAGCAGATGCTCGACACCATGAAAATCCTGCTCATGGGTCTTGCCTACGAGGCCAAATACAAACAGACATGAACACGTACCCGCTGCGCGGCAAGACCGCACTCATCACTGGCGCTTCCAGCGGTCTCGGCGCCGAATTCGCCCGTCAGCTGGCGACCATGGGCAGTCATCTGATCCTGGTGGCACGCCGCGAGAAACGTCTGCAGCAGCTCAGCCAGGAGATCGCCGCCCAGCATGATGTCCACGTGCACATCATGCCGCTGGATCTGGCTGTGGTGGATGCACCGCAGACGTTGCACCAACGTGTCAGGGACGCCGGCCTGGCGGCGGATGTGCTCATCAACAATGCCGGTTTCGGTCTGTACGGCGAGCATGCGCATATTCCCTGGGAGCAGGAGCGGCAAATGCTGATGCTGGATATCGTGGCATTGATGCAGCTCACCAAGCTGTTTCTCGGCGACATGCTGCAGCGCGATAAAGGCTACATCCTGCAGCTGAGTTCCATCGGCGCCTATCAACCCTCGCCCACCTATGCCGCCTACAGCGCCGCCAAGACCTGCGTGCTGTATTTCGGCGAAGCGCTCAATTACGAACTGCGTCACAGCAACGTGAGCTGCACGGTGCTGTCGCCGGGGGTCACCGCCACGGAATTCCTGCAGGTATCCGGCCAGCAGCCCACGCGCTACCAGCGGCTGTTCATGATGCAGAGTCCGGAGGTGGTGCGCATCGGCCTCAAGGCCATGCTGAAGCGCAGACCCAGCGTGGTGGCGGGGAACATGAATGCGCTGGTAGCTTGGTCGAATCGCTGCATACCGCGGCGCTGGTCGGCGGCGCTGACCCACCGGCTCATGACCATGCATTGATGCGGAACTCGCGCGCAGAGATGCTCTGGATGGTCATGTGAAACTGCTGGGGCCCGCTGACTATAAGTCTATGCTCTGGAAGAACGGCCGGGGGACGACCCGTGAAGTGGCCGTTTCCCCGGCAGATTCGGCGCTGAACGGTAAACCCTTTGCCTGGCGCGTGAGTATTGCCGACGTGGAAAGCGACTGCGAGTTCTCCACATTTCCCGGTTACGACCGCAGCCTCATACTTACGGAAGGGGCGGGAATGGAACTGGTGTTCGATGCCGCGCCCGCGGTGGAAATCCGGGATCGTTATACGCCGGTGCGTTTCAGCGGCGATTGGCATGCCCGCTGCCGGCTGCTGAACGCCGGAGTGCGGGATTTCAATGTGATGACGGTACGGGCGCAGCTGTCGCACACCTGTGAGGTGGTGAGGCGGCACCCCTATGCGATTGCCTGGCAGCCGCGCTCCGAGACCCTGATGGTTTACTGCTGCAAGGGCGGAGTGACCCTGAATGGCCTGGATGGCGGACAGCTAGGTGTGGAGGCAGAACATGCATTATTGTTGCAACCGCATGCGGGCGCGGCAGCGAGCGCGTCGCTGCAGATGTCGGGCATGTCAGGGGATGCGGTCGTCTTAGCCATCAGGATTTTCCCGCTGACTCAAGTCCGGCATGGCTGATCCGAAAACCACATACAAAGCTGTGCACGGCATACATATTCCCGGCGGTACCAGGCCAAGGTACCGGATTTTTAACGTCAGCTTTGAACACACCGGCAGAAGTGGCCCCACTCGTTTGAACAGCCCAGCCCGGTTTGATAAGTGGAACCGCTGCACGGTTAAGCTGCCTTGGACTGTGGCAGCGAGTTGAAGTAGAACTGATCCGGCGTCAGCCAGTCAAGACTCGAGTGTGGCCGACGCGTGTTGTAGAACGCGAAGTAGCGTGCCAGCCAGGCCTTGGCCTCAGAGACCGAGGCATAGGCCCGCAGATACACTTCTTCGTACTTCACCGATTTCCACAGTCGCTCGACGAACACGTTGTCGCGCCAGCAGCCCTGGCCGTCAGATGGCGCAGGAGATACGGGTAGACCGGGTGCTGGGGATGTTTGCGGCTCGTGTTGGGTTTGCGGTAGAGGGCCTCGATACCCATCCGGCGCATCAGCGTGGCCACGTGTTTGCGTCCGACTTCATGACCTTCCTGACGCAACAGGGCGCGCAGCATTCTGCTGCCCGCGAACGGATGCTCCAGATGCAGCTCGTCAATCCGCCGCATCAGCGTGAGATCGGCCTCACTCACGGGCTTCGGCAGGTAATACACCGAACCCCGGCTCACGTTGAGCAGTTCAGCCTGGCGGGTGATCGGCAGCTTGTGGGTGCGGTCGATCATCGCTTTGCGCTCCGCAAACCCGCTTTGCCGAGCGCGCCCTCTAAAAAATCGTTCTCCAGGGCGAGCTGCCCGATCTTGGTGTGCAGGGCCTTGAGATCGACCGGGGGTGCGGTGGACCGGGCGCCGCCCTCGAAGACTTCTGCAGCCCGTTCCAGCAACTGCGCTTTCCACTGGGTGATCTGGGTGGCTAGCTCCGACAGGGTCTTGTCACCCTTCATGGCGGCCAGTGCGACCTTGGCCCGGAAGGCCGGTGAATGATTACGGCGGGATCGTTTGCTCATGTGGTTCTCCATGTTGCCGGGGCGTATCATGCCCCGATTAAGCAGGGATTCCACTTATCGGACTGTTCAGATTGGTGGGGCCACTTCTGCTCCCTCGATTAGTTCTTTGAGTACACGGTTGCCTGCCATTTTAAGGAGGCACAGTGCAACCTGAAATTCTCGCTTCAGAAGTAACTTCAAAGTTACGTAAATGCACGTAACCGCACATGCTAAGGCAACCAGCCATGCAACGATGACCGGTACGATAGACGGCAGCAGCCCCTTCATCTGTTCAAAGACATTCAGAAGCGTCGTCATACTAGAAACTCCTTAATTGGTCTGTCGTTGAATCACGCTGATCTTGTTTCTGATTCTTTAGCAGCCTAGTAAGTTCAAACAGTTGCTAGTTTCGGTTGTTGCAACGCAAGTCGGCAATTGGAATTACAGGTGGCGCAGCGAAAGTCACCAATATCCGTAGGCAAATGAACTTTGTAAGTTGATTTGCAGTTCCAGCAGTTCACTCCGATGCCAAGAGTAGGTTTTGCCATGCCATGCAAAATTAGCCCCGCTACCCCGATACTGAGCCCAACAAGAGCGCCGGCGACAGGGTCTTTGCCGAACGCCGCGCCTGTACCAGCGGTCCCCGCGAGAGTGGGGAAGACATGCGAATCGTCGTAGCAGTCGATGATTGTTCGTATGTAATTGCGCCAGCTGTCGTGCAAGCTGTAACGCACAAAATGCGTTAGACGAGGAGCCACGATATTTATCCTGCCATGAGCCTCGAATGGCTCGAATATCCAAATATCCTTGTTAACGGCTGTCCCACACTCCCAGTTGATCCAATCTCTGGTATGGGCGAGTTGTTGCACAGTCTCGCTCAAGAGCACGAATACAGCATTCGCGCTCTTAATGTCATTGGCGATTTTCGTCGCTGAAACACCTGAAGGAACCGCGGGCTCGAATTCCTCTAATATCGGCTTGACCTTCGTTCCCGCAAACGCCTCAAGGAGGAAGTGCTTGGCATCGTTGTCTTGCTTACTATGCGATATGAATATGCTCGCCATAGCTGTTAACCTCCAGCGTCGTGATGGGTCGCGGCGTCAATAAATCCAGGACAGACCTGCGAACTTCGATCCCTCTATGGCCAGGCTGTGCTTGTTGGTATCCCGTTGGCACAGACAGTCTTCCAACTTCCGGATATTCGAATGCACACAGCGGAACGTCGGATTCAAGGCGACGTACACCCGATTCCTGGTGAACGGATATCCCTGTAGGGAAACCTTGCCGATCTCCGAGGCAGACATCATGCCGGCCAGGAACGAGAGGAAGGGTAAGGCAGGATCGACCGGCTCCTCTCCCAGGACCACGCCGAGCGAGGCTGCCTCCTCGTCCATTGCGCAGGTCTGAGGATTTACCTGCTCGCCCAGTGGGAACAGGCACAAGGAACACGCCTCCTTGACAGGTATATGGCGTAGAAGCGTTACTTGGAAAGTTTTTCCAGTGGTCGCGTAAATCTGAAGCGGCGGGTGCCCGACTTCCGTCCAATATTGGACGTTTCTCTCGTTGGCAGCGGATACCACCAGATCCGGCGTGCCGGTATCGCGATTCATCCATTCTTTGAGTTCATCGAGCATCGCTTTGTGGACTGCAGGCGCGGGAAATCCGGCATCTGCCATGAATTGCGCTGCCACATCCACCTTGGGAGTGTGCGCGCTTGCGTGCTGCGCGGTAAATAACGGTGACCGGCTGATGTTCTCAACTTTCACCATGTCCGCATCCACCAACGTAGTAAAGGCGCGGCGCGTAAAAAGTGAAAGGAAGTACAGCGTCGCTGTGCCAACCGAACCGAGCCCGTTGAACCAGATCTTTGTTCCGACCGGCAGGGTTGGTAGTACCTTTTCAGACGTGAATCCCAACGTCCAGTCGAACGCGTTGGCCTCGATCGGAACGTACGGCTGATTGCCGTCGCCCAGGTACACCTGTGCAACAGCCAGAATTACCGCAAGTGCGGGGCCAAAGGGATTGGTCTCATTCTCAGCCCGCAAAGGAGACGGCCCTAGACCAATCCACGAATTCCAACCGTCCCCATGAATTACGTAGCCAGATGATTTTGGGTCGACATTAAACAGCAGGTCTCCTGCTTGGGGTCCCGACGAGGTGAATTGGTGACGTTCCCGAACGGCGCGCATATCCTGGAGCGCGTGGTCAAATATGTCTTTGCCAGCAAACGGAAGCCGCGGATCGATGGGAACTGAGCCGTCCACTGGCTGTAGGTTTACATTCGCATGCGTACGAGCCAGAAGGTTGGCGGCGACGAGAAACTGCACTTGACCAGGATAGGTCAGTAAGGCTACCCGGGATGTGCATATATTTATGCGTCGCTTAGGGTCAAGTTTGCGAGTGTCGTAGCGAGAAGCGCGATCTTCGAACTTTGCCTCGAAACTGGCGCTCATTTGGCCGCGCTCCTCACTACCTTGACGTCAGTGGCGAAAAACGGCTGCCAGCCACGAATCCTCTCATATCGCAGAATGTGAGCGTCCGCCAGGCTCGGAAGCGCGGCGCCATAGTTGGGGACCACCATCGACACGTAGCCTTGGTAGTGGATATGGGTACCTTCGATGTCGCCATCAGAGTGGAAAGCACCCATTGGATGGGTGTGGAGTTGCCCGACGACCTGCAACCCATGGCTGGCGGCGAATTCCACGAGCTTCGCCATAGATCTCGCCGACACATTGAAGCTACCGTGGGTAGTCGTAGCTTCAGGGATGAATACAGACGTGATGAGAGTCACATATCCATCGGTTCTGCCCACGAAGTACACGATGCCTTCATGCCTGGCTCGGGTCTTGGAAACCAAGGCTGGACGCAGTGCAGCCAGAGCAGCGTCGGTGAAAACAATGCGTGGCGTGGGAGCGTCAGCGTCTGCTGGACGAGGCGCCTTGAAGAGCTTCAAGAATCGGTTAATCATGCTGCCTTCCTCCCTCTGAACGGCTTCTTCTGGAGCTCGTAGAAGATGCGAAGCGCCATCGCAGGGATGGTCTTGCAGTTAAGCGTGTACGAGTTGTTCCGCCAGTCTCCGATCTGCCAGTCACCGTGGAGTCCGCGCTGATCCATACTCCGGTACGCCAGGCGATTCCACGGCGCGCAGATCACGCCACTACCATGCAGAAACCCGCCGTTTTCAATCGGTGTGTCCCTAAGCTGGTCAAGCGCACTCGCGTCGTTATTTGACCAATGCCATGCCGGCGGCATTCCTGGGTATCTGTCGTGCTCGCACAGCAACCAAAACATGGAGCCGTCCTGAGCGGGCAAGCCGATCAGAAAGGTATCCGGACTGCGTTTAGTTAACGGCCACCCCTGCGCAGTCGCATTTTCTTCGAGGTAACGAAGCTCATCCGAGAGTTCGAGGTCGGCCACGCTGGCCATTTTTCAGACCCCGCTGCCGGTGGCCACCAACACGAACGAAACATGCTCCGGAAGGTGGAGGCTCGCCAGCGTGGCAGTCGGTGCCAGAGACTCGCCTTTATAGACAAGTTCGTACTTGTCGCCGCTGGGGAGTTGCTGCTTATCCACTACAGCGGCGATGACATCGCCAACTGTCTTGGTTTCAGGGAAGGTAGCCTTGAATTCGCCTTTGGGGGCGGCCACCTCAACGTGTATGTGCTTTTCACTCATATGCACTTTCCTCTCTGTTAGTCAAATCTGCTTCAATGAAGCAGAAGAACCGGTGGATAAAAAAATATCACTTAGGGCCAAAGTACCTATACTCCACGCCGCCACTTGGTGAATTAATACCTCGTCGAGCCAAGTAGCCTTTATCTACCAACTGTTTTAACAACGTGCTCGCGTTTGAAATCGATTTCTTCAATTTCTTCGCCGCTTCTGCTGCCCCAATACCGTCGCGCGACTTAACTGCCAAATCAAACAACTCTCGCAACGACTCGGACGGTGCAGGTCCTAGAAACTGATACGTATCTCTGTCCTTCCACCAAATAATCCCTTGCTCTAACTTGTCTCCCGCCATGTCCCAATTGTCGGCCATGCTTTCAGTAGCAAGACCAACAACATAAAAAATTGTTGATCCTCTATGCCTCTTCGCAACCGCAAATACGGTTTCTCTCGGAAACGAGGCATCTGTCTTTTCAATTCCATCTGCAGATATCTTTATGATATCTGCACCGGGAATCCTTTGAACGGCACGAAGCAGCCGGGGATACACCTCCGCCGCTTCTTCCCGGCCCCAGGCCACGTCGTCGTCCATCAAATCCCGCAGGCGGATTGTCGGCGTCGTCTGGTTCATAGAAGCTATTGAAGCAGATTACTTGTCATCTGTCAAGCCGGAAATCGAAGCAGACATGGGTCCCTTCCATATGGGGTAGCCTGTGGGCCCCTTCGGCTATAGTCCCTTTGTCGTAGCCCGCCTTCATAGGGATAAAGTTCATACGGCAGTCGGGAAGCCGGATCTCGAGGGCAGCGCCAAAGGCCAAAGCCTGGGTAGCACTCGCCCAAAGGCCGCAGCCGTATGAATCGCCCGTGCGCGAGACGCCTTCGGTGATTACACGGTAAAGCAGCTCTGCATCATCTAGTTGAGCATATTGATGGCGGCGCTGTTGAAGAGCGGGGCGCAATGTAGCAAGTATTCCTACGCCGCTATCTGATACCGCAAGTTCGATGGTATTTGAGTTCGTGTAAGACTGGAGCGCCGCGAACCCTATGAGTTCAGTACCGCTGTGCTCGTAAACGTTTCCAATAAGTTCCGAGAATACGGTAAATACAGCGTCGCCAAGGCGCCGACCCACTTCATTACTTGTGTGCATGCGGGCAGCCGTATCAGAAAGACGGCGCGGAAGGGTCCGATCGTATCCATTGAGCGCTATGGGTTCAATTTCCACCAGCCCAAGGTTTGTCCCACCAAGTCTTGACCGCGCCGTAATGGTTGGGCGATCTGGTAATACGCGCACGTTTTCGTGGAGGTTGTCGAAGAATCCCATTCGGTCCAGATAGGTCATTGCTCCCGTTTGGGATTCTTCAAAGGATATTGTTACTTGCTTCCCGATGGCATTGAGCTGGTTTGCCATACTGAGTAAGCGTATGCAAACGCCAATTCTCAAGGCGCAAGACTTAGGAACTTGGATCTCTACGGCGTCAACTTCTTTGGAAAACGGAGACGGGTTGCCGCCGAGAACACTATCCAGCTCCTGCCCACCAAACCATCTATCCGGTAACCGTATGATCCGTCGAGCCATGACGTAGCATTCGTCCTTGTTGTAACCGCGTCAACAACTCAAGCGCTGCTGGGGTCGATGGGCCTAATATATGCCGTAAGGCACTGCAGGATTGGCCGCGAGCCTCGTATTGTGGATTTAGATTGGTTCCGTGCCGATCAGCCTTTAATCCAGCGGGCGACGGACCATCCAAATCAACGGGTTGCGAGTAAGGTGGTCAATATCCTCTGCCAATCAGCGGTCAATTTGGTCTGAAACGAGCAGGCAAGCAGTTGCGGTGTTCATCATGGTGGGCCTGCCAGGACTTGAACCTGGAACCAAGGGATTATGAGTCCCCTGCTCTGACCAATTGAGCTACAGGCCCATTACTTTCGCAAGCGATTATAACAGTCCCTTTCAAATACAAAGGCCGC
>JAJZCS010000067.1 GCA_021829055.1 Pseudomonadota bacterium | reverse complement strand
TACGCCCTACTTTAGCGGCTGGCAATAGGTGACGGCCTGGTGCGGCTGCTGTGGGTGTTGAAGGCGTTGACGATTTGAAAATGGAGCTTGCCAGCGCGCTAAAGTAGGGCGTACTAGTAACTAGCGTGGAACAGGAATTGAAGATTTATTCAACTGATAAGAGAGGTTGGTCTAGGATTTTGATGGCTGACTCCTGCGGAAACAGCTAATTTGGGGCACCATGAAACAGCCGAAAGTCACAATATGCATGCCGGTATTCAATGGTGGGCACTACTTCCGCGCAGCTCTGGAAAGTGCTCTCGCGCAAGACTACGAGAATCTGGAAATTCTTGTCGTCAACGACGGTTCGACCGATGGTGGAGAAACCGAGTACATTGCGCTCACCTATGGCGATCGAATTCGATACGTTTGGCAACAGAATCGGGGTGTAGGGGGGGCGCTAAACACCGCAATCGATCGTATGACAGGCGAATACTTCGCTTGGCTGAGCCATGATGACATTCACTTGCCGAACAAGACGTCCGCGCAAATCGCATTTCTGCATCGACTTGGTCGACCCCGAGCGTGTCTGTTCTCAGATTATGAATTGATTGGCCCCGAGGGCGACTCAATTACTACAGTGCGCCTCCCTGTGGGACGAATCAGGAGGAATCCACGGCTTCCTCTATTCAATGGCCTTATTAATGGCTGCACAATACTTGTGCCAGCAGAAATCATGCGCGAATTTGCGCCTTTCGACGAAAATCGAAGGTGCACCCAAGATTATGATTTTTGGAACAGAGTGCTCACGCACCACGAGTTTTTCCACCAGCCGGAGGTTCTGGTCCGCTATAGGGTGCATCCTGGACAGGGCACGCATACTTCGCAAGCGGTGAATGAAGGCGACGTCTTATGGCAAGAGATGCTAGACAGTCGAAATGAAGTGGAAAGGGCCCAGATGTTTGGTAGCGGGCGGCGCTACTTCAGTTATCTCGCGTCCTTCCTTGAAAATACGCCATATAAAAAAGCTGCCAGCTACGCGCGATCAAGAGCAAAAGAAAGTAGTCAGTTAACACTTGTATCGGTTATAATTCCATTTTTTAACGAAATTGAACTCACGTTGCGGAGCGCGCGAAGTGTGTTTATGCAGACGCATGAGAACGTTGAGTTGCTGCTGGTCAACGATGGCTCAACGGAGGACGTTTCTCCGCTTGAGGAGTTAGCTGCGCAAGATCCGCGTGTGCGCTTGTTACACCAAAGGAACTCAGGACCAGGTGCAGCGCGCAATGCTGGATTAATGTACATGCGAGGAGATTACGTAGCATTCTTGGATGCAGATGATCGATTTCTACCATACAAGATAGAGCGCCAACTTGGACAAATGCAAGAGCACGGCGCGCTCTTCTCACATACAAGTTACTACGTGGCCTTTCCAGGGCAGATGAATGGACTGGGAATTTGGCGCAGTGGTAAATTGGGTGGCAATTGTTATCCCCAGGTCATTGGTAGTTGCTCGATCGCAATGCCGACAGTGATGTTGCACCGCGCATTAGTAGACGAAGGTTTCGCATTTCCTATTGTCGCGCGCACGGGCGAGGACGTTATAGCATGGATCAATTTAGCGCAACGCTGCCAACTCTTAGGACTGGATGAGCCTCTCTCTGTTGTTGAGTGGTCACATACGAGTGCCGCGCTAGACATTTTCAAACAAATAATTATGCTTGGTGCGCTAGTGGATGCTCTAGAGCGCGATCCGGCTCATCGAATGCACATTGAAGAGATAGGTAAACTGCGCGCAGCTCTTCGCTCAATCGCAAGAAACTGGAATAAATCTAGTCTGATGTTCGACGAAGTGAATAACGTAGACGCAATGATTCGCGAGGCGTGTCAGCCAGTGTTTAATTTCAAAAATGAACACGGCGGTAGGAACTTGTGATGACGCATCCTTCAAAGATGAAAATCTTGATTCTTGGCGCATCTGGAATGCTGGGAAGTGCTGCTTATCGAGGCCTATCAGCTGAGCAGGATGTATTGGCGTTCGGGACAATACGTAGTGAGGCTGCCCGCAAGTATTTCCCGGATAAACTTCAGCCAAACCTGATCAGTGGGGTGGATGTCCTTGATTATGATGCACTCATTACTTTATTTGAAGTTGTGCGACCCGACGTCGTGGTCAATTGCGTTGGGATAGTCAAGCAGCTTGCCGCTGCAAAAGATCCTCTTGTTGCCTTGCCTTTGAACGCGATGTTGCCGCACCGCCTTGCCCGAATGACCGCGCTGGCGGGGGCACGCCTGGTACATGTCAGCACGGACTGTGTGTTCCGTGGCACTGTAGGCAACTATACGGAGGCCATGATGCCTGACACCGATGATCTTTACGGAAGGTCAAAGCTGCTCGGCGAGGTGGACTACCCTAATGCAGTTACTCTGCGTACCAGCATCATTGGCCGCGAGTTTGGAAGCAAGAACGGGCTTGTTGAATGGTTTCTTGCGTCCCATGGTCGCGTAACAGGATATACACAGGCAATTTTCTCCGGCTTGCCGACCAATGAGCTTGTACGAGTGATTGCGCGACATGTCCTTCCGCGACCAGACTTGGTCGGCGTGTGGCACGTGAGTGCGGACCCTATCTGCAAGCACGATCTGCTTGTGCTGCTTCGCCAGGCCTATCGACATGACATTGAAATCGTTCCTTTTGATGAGCCTAGACTTGATCGTTCTCTAGACAGCTCTCGGTTTCGTAAGGCCACAGGTTATGTCCCACCAGACTGGGCTACACTCATCGATTCAATGCGAGCGAGCGGGAATTTAGCATGAATTACGAAAAACTTAAGGGCAAGACACTTCTGATTACCGGAGGGACAGGATCCTTTGGTCACGCGGTTGCGCGTCGCTTCTTAAAGGAAGGTATTCGCGAAGTCAGGATATTGTCACGTGACGAAAAAAAACAGGATGACATGAGGCAGCTGTTTGCAGACGCTCGCTTGACATTCCATTTGGGAGACGTTCGCGAATACGGAAGCGTGCTTGACGCGATGCGAGATGTCGACCTCGTGTTTCATGCTGCCGCATTGAAGCAGGTTCCCTCGTGCGAGTTTCATCCGCTAGAGGCAGTGCGTACCAACATTCTTGGGGCGGAGAATGTGATGAACGCTGCGTCAACTTGCGGAGTTGAGCGTGTCATTGCCTTGAGCACTGACAAAGCAGTTTATCCAATCAATGCCATGGGTCTCTCCAAGGCGCTGATGGAAAAGCTTACGATTGCAAAATCACGCACTGCCGGGCTCACGGTACTCTGCAACACGCGCTACGGTAATGTGATGGCGTCACGCGGGTCCGTAATTCCGTTATTTGTACGGCAGATTAAAGCCGGTCGAGAACTTACCATCACCGATCCCTCGATGACACGCTTCCTGATGTCTCTAGACGAATCGGTGGATCTGGTGCTGTTTGCATACGAGCATGCCAATCAGGGTGACACGTTTATTCAGAAGGCTCCGGCATGTACCATCGCAGATCTTGCTGAGGCTATCCGGATCGTGTTTCGCAGTAATAGTGAGGTTAAGACTATCGGAACTCGGCATGGTGAGAAGCAATACGAATCACTGGTTTCACGTGAAGAAATGGCTAGGGCTGAAGATCTTGGTGCATTTTATCGCATCCCTGCAGACTCTAGAGATCTAAATTATTCCAAATACTTCACAAATGGTGAGTCCTCAATTACCACGGCCGAAGATTATACAAGTCATAATACTCAGAGACTTTCGGTGCCAGAAATCGTTCTCTTGCTTCAATCGCTTGATTATATACACCAGGAACTTTCCGGCGAATCCATGAGCTATTTGGAATGAGTATGCGGAAGATCCTGACATTCGTTGGAACGAGGCCTGAGCTGATCAAGATGAGCCTTGTAATAGCAAGGATCGAGCGGCTCACCCGACATGTTTTGGTGCACACTGGGCAAAATTATGATTACTCGTTAAACCAGATCCTTTTTGAGGATCTCGGTATTCGCAAACCAGATTATTTCCTAAATGCCGCTGGGAAAACAGCTTCCGAAACAATCGGGAGAGTCATCATTGCTGCCGATGCGGTCCTTGAACAGGAAAAGCCGGATGCAGTGCTTATATATGGCGATACAAACTCCGGCATGGCAGTGATTGCTGCAAAGCGTCATAAGATTCCCGTTTTTCATATGGAGGCCGGCAATCGTTGCTTTGATCAACGTGTTCCAGAGGAACTAAACCGTAAAGTCATCGATCATCTCAGCGACGTGAATATGGTGCTAACCGAGCATGCGCGGCGCTATCTTTTAGCGGAGGGTGTGCCAGGAGAGCGCATCTTCAAGGTTGGATCTCACATGTGGGAAGTACTGGATTACTTCCGAGGCAGGATTGACCAATCAACGATCCTCGATCGGCATGGGCTCGAGCCCGACCGTTATTTTTTGGTTAGTGCGCACCGCGAGGAGAATGTGGATGACCCGGTCAAACTTGAGTCCTTGTTAAATGGACTGGATGCGCTAGCGCAGCGCTTCGACTGGCCTGTAATCGTCTCGACACATCCACGCACCCGCAAGAAATTGTTGGATAGCCGATTGACTCAATTATCGTCCCAGATTCGGTTCCTTGAACCATTTGGATTTATCGATTACGTTCGGCTGCAGATCGGAGCTTACTGCGTGATATCCGATAGTGGAACGATCACCGAGGAGGCAGCGTTGCTTGACTTGCCTGCAGTCACCATGCGTGATGCGATCGAGCGGCCAGAAGGCATGGATGGTGGCACATTGGTGATGTCATCAAGTCGACCAGATCGCTTGCTTGATGCCGTTGCCTGTGTGAGGGACGGCTGGCCCGGACGACGTTTTGCCGGGCGGGTGCCTGATTACGAGTCGGGACCAGTGTCGGGGAAGGTCGTGAGAATCGTGCTTTCGTACATTGATCAGGTTGACAGATTAGTCTGGTCGAAGCGCGAGCCTACAGCGTCCAGTAAGAATGGTGACGAGGTGATATCGTGAATACTTTACTACGCGCATTAGCGTTGACAGTTCCTCCGATTCGCAAACTGTATGGTTTCGCTAAGCAACAGGCTGCAGAGAACCAGGAGCGTGCGTGCCAAAATCAGACGATCGCGCATGAGCTTGACTTATGTCGCCAGCGTGAACAGCACCTACTGGCCGAGCTCTCTTTGGCTGCTGAAGAGAGAGACTCGCTGGAGTTACAACTCTACGTGTTGCGTAGTGATCACCAAAGAGCCGCAGTCCGCAACCAGGAGTTGAGCCACGCACTCCATGCAGTGGAGTCGCGCTTGAAGCAACTCGAACGCGAGGTGAAGTGATCTCCTGGTCTAACAATTTCAGCGGGCGAGAGGTCAAGTGGCAGGCTCTGAACGGGTCACTTCACTTCGATAGCGGCAGACGACCGGATTTCACAAACTGCTCCTTAGTGGCGAGGGGACATGCTATGAGTACAGCATTGTTTAATCGGGCAATGAAGGCGATCGCCGAGGGCCGTTTTTCCACGGCTGTATCCATTGCAGATGCGGCTATTGCTGGCACGCCAAATGAAACAGTCATACTGCGAGCGGTCGAGGTGTTCTCACTATCAGGACATTCGGATAGGGCGCGTTCTCTTCTTGCGAATGCAGAGGCCGTGCAGCGTAAAACCATGTATTTTGCGCGAGCGTTGGTCGAACTTCGGGATAGACGGCTTGAGGAGGCAGCTTGCATGCTGGAATCCCACGTTGCGTCTAATCCAGGTGATCGATACGTACACTACATTCTTGCGAGCATTCTTCCGCATTTGGGCCGGTTCGACGAAGCGAACCAACATGCGGCACGTGGCACCCTTATGCGGTGTGGGGACCTAGGTATCACGACGTCTCGAACTATCCGTTTTCCCGATGCAGGCATGCGTTTAAGTAGCTCATTGCCGGCTTCTTTCGGGCGCTGTATAAAGCTAGAGGATTCGCTAGGGGCGGAGGGAATCGACTCGGTATATCTTGTTTGCTGCGATAGCCGTTACTTCAAACTGTTCGGCGAAGCTTTGGTCAATTCACTAGCGCATCGCGCGGTAGCGCGTCTGTTGCTTCATGTGCACCTCGTCAATCCTGACGATGCTGCCGAATCGCTGCTGGTCCGTCTACGCTCTAAATCTATTGTATCTATCGGTAGTTCGAGAGAGTGGATCGACTTTTCTGAATTCTCAGATAGTAGCCGACGCACGTATTTATCCTGCGCACGGTATCTGGTTCTTCCGGAGGTACTTGATATTTATAATAAGCCGGCGCTTGTTGCGGATATTGATCAGCTTGTGGTCGCGGACTTGAGTGGGCTGCTAAGCGATCTCAAGCCGTGCGATGTTGGATTGCTTCGCTTCGATTCTGAGGTGGGTAATATCTTATCTCTGATTTCCGCATCGATTGTTGCCGTCAACCAGAGTGCAGGGGGGCGCAGGTTTGCGGGCGTGCTTCGAGGCGTCATTGTTGAACGGATGTCCGATCCTGCAGCCCTGAGTTGGCATCTTGACCAAGCAAGTCTTGCCGTAACTCATCTCTGGTGTCGTGATCTTAAGACATTAAGGCTTGCACCAGAAATTATGGATTCCGTCATCGATCCGTTGGCGGCGCCCGATAAGCTAGATCCGAAAGCCTTATTCTGGTCAATTACGTTTACACATGCGCACAATGCTGCAAAGTTGCGAACCAAACTCTTCCAGCAATTTTTGGACCAGCACTATAGATCGGACCATTAAATAGTCTCAAGACGCATAGCGGACCTGCGGGTCGCGGAAATAGGCTTTCACGCGTTCCGGTTCGCGGCCGAGGGTAGCCATGTGCTCCTCGGCCGCCGCGCGCAGTTTGGCCTGGGTGCGTGTTATGACACCATAGTCCGAATTCCGGCGACGGGAATGTTCCGTGGCGGTGAGGAAGACTCGGCCTTCAAGTGTGGGGGGGTGGCGCACACGTCCGTGCGTATGTCGGAGACGACGCGCAGGACGCCCGGTCCGTCGCATCGGTGGGGTTTCGACCGGGTGCATGGCAGGGTTCACTGCGTAAGCCTAGTTGCGTTGCGGATAGATGCATTGGATCGGCTCAATGGATAGTCAGACTGCACCAGAGGCCGGGCGCGTAACTGTGGGCTTCATGCAGTCGTATCCAGAGGACAACCTAGAGGACAACTTGATGGTGCGCGTATGTGTGCATGCGTGACTTGCGGTGCATTGCGATGACGTTGCCCGGTGAGCGGGGCAAGTGGAGCGGCGACGGACCGGTCCACGGTAGGCGCCTGGACGGCTACGCGTGGTGCCTGGATCTGGCCCGAGAGGCCGATGTGCTCGTGGTTGGTTGCGGCGATGGCAATGGGCCGGGCGTTCTGGCGCGCGTCGCGCGCACTGTCGTCGGCATCGACATTGACGCAGTGACCGTCGCGCGCGCGAGTGAAACCTGTGGCGCCTGCGGCAACCTACGGTTCCTGGTGGGCGATGCCCGTGCCATTCCGCTTCCGGACCGGAGCGTCGATCGGGTGGTGGCGTTCGCGAGCATGGGATGGCTGAGCGGCGATGATGAGGCGATCGCAGAGATTGATCGTATCCTCCGCCCGCACGGGCTGATTGCGATGTCCGTCTCCGGCGGCGTAGGCGGTCCAGCGACCGGATGTGATCCTGGTCTCCGTCAAGTTGCTGAAACGCGCGCAAGTGAACTGGGGTCGGTGTTGCGCAGGCGCTTTCCTGCCCTGCGCTACATGCGATTGGCCGCGGCCAGGGAGGGGGTTCCCGGGAGTCTGGGAGAAGCTGCCGGTCAAGTTGGGCATGAAGTATCTGTCGGGGGCGGGAGCGCCACTGTCGCAGGTACGGCCGCGGATGCCGCCATGGTTGTTGTACTGGCCGCACGCGCAGAGGTCGTACTGCTGGACGTCGCGCCGACGCTCTTCCTTGGTAGCCGATCCGGACAGGACGGGTGGCTGGGCAAACCGGCGCGCCTACCGGAACTGCCGGATGGCTGCCGGCTGGCGCTGACGGGGGGTGGCTCCGCGTCATCGCCAGCGCCCGATGTGCTTGCTGGAACGATTGCGCGGCTGGAACAGCGTCTTAGAGAGTCGGAGGACGCTCGTGCGCAGGCGGAGGCCGTCGAATGGCAGTTGCGCAGCCAATTGCAGGCAAGCCGGCGCGATGCACGCTCGAAGCAGATCGAGCTGGACAAGATGCTCGGCTCGCGCTCATGGTGGATCACGAAGCCGTTGCGATCGACGGCCCGTGTCCTGCGGGGCGACTGGGGAGAAATCTTCGCGCAGGTTCGTGCCAGCGGGGTGGCCCAGCATCCATGGCTTGCCCCCATTCGAGTGCCTGTCAAGCGTTGGCTGATGCGGCGCGCGAAGCCCTGCGCTTTGCGGAAGCCGGTGACGAGGGATCGCCGCAACCTCGAGGCGATGCTCGCCGAGCTTGCATTTCTAGAGATTGATCATCCGCGCGTTTCAATCATTGTGCCGACCTACGGTCGGCTGGACTACACCGTGGCGTGCCTGCACTCGGTGATGGAGAACATTCCGGCCGCAAGCTGCGAAGTGCTGGTGGTCGAGGATGCGTCGGGTGACCCGGCGATCGGGCGGCTGACTGCCGTGCCCGGGCTGCGCTACGAGGTCAACCCAAAAAATCTCGGCTTCGTGCGCTCCTGCAACCGCGCCGCTTCGTTCGCGCGTGGCGATTATCTGTACTTCCTCAACAACGACACCGAGGTCACCGAAGGCTGGCTGGACGCGATGCTGCGGGTCTTCGACTGCTTCCCAGACTGCGG
>JAJZCS010000066.1 GCA_021829055.1 Pseudomonadota bacterium | reverse complement strand
AGCATGTGGCGCGGGCGTTTGATCCGAAGATCGGCCGGGATGCTGAGGCGGCCTCGAACCGAGCGATTGAGAAGCTGGACGCGAAGATCGGACAGCTGACGATTGAGAACGATTTTCTTAGCAAGGAGCTTCGGCCCATGAGCGCGCCGTCCGGCGAATGGCACCGATCTCGATCTGGGGCGCCGGATTGATGAATTATTTCTGCGGCGCCTGTTTCTGGAGTTGCGACGGATGGTGGCGCTGCTGAGGGCCGATGGCTTACGCGTGAGCCGCAAGCGGGTGCGGCGGCTGATGCGTCTGGTGGGGATCGTGCCTCTGGGTCCCCGGTCGCGGACCAGCAAGCCTGGTACCGGGCACAAAATCTATCCGTATCTGCGGCGGGATCTGAAGCTCGACCGGGCAGATCAGGTGTGGTGCGCCGATCTCGCGTAACCTGCCGATCGGACGGGGGTTTCTGTATCTGGTGGCGATCATGGTGGCATAGCCGGGCGGTGCTGGCTTGGCGGGTGTCGAACACGATGGATGTAAGCTTCGGCGTCTCGGCGCTGGAAGATGCGTTGGCGCGGTTCGGCAAGCCGGAGATCTTTACTGCCGGTCAAGGCTTGCAGTTCACCTCGGCTGAATTCACCGGGGTGCTGAGCGCGGCGGGAACCCGGATCTCGATGGACGGCAAGGGGCGCTGAAATACGAGGATATCTACATCAAGTTCTATGCCGATGGGGACTGGCGCGAAGCGGTGATCGGCGCGCGGCCGCGGATGGCTGTGGATATGACGCTGGTCCTTCGGCCCAGGCTGGACAACGCGATGGCGTTGCCCACATACCCACAGCCACAACAGCAGCAACCAGCGTAATATAAATGGAGATCAGAACGGCGCCGCTTCCACCTTAATTCCCACCCGGCGTTGGTCCTCACCGCAGGAGGCAGCTCAGTTTGCACTCGCGGAAGCACATGAACTCGCGGCGCCGTTTCCCTTTGAGCAAGTGCTGCGATCTTGCACCCACGTGTTCTCATTCAAGCCGGGTCGGGTTGCCATTAGTCCAATGTGAATGCGGACCCTCCGCGATCACGCCGCGATCGGAAGAAACCCTTCAACAAGGCGGCACTCTCGCTTTCCTCAACGCCACCGGTCACCGCAGGCTTATGGTGACAGGTGACGTGATCGAACACTCTCGGCCCGTGCACCACTCCACCCGACTTGGGGTCATAGGCACCGAATACCAGATGCTTGATTCGAAACAGGGAAATCGCGGCTGCACACAGCGGACACGGCTCTAACGTGACGGTGATGGTGCAGCCTTGCAGATATTTTTCACCCAGGCGCGTTGCGGCCTCGTGAAGCGCAAGGATTTCAGCATGGGCGGTTGGGTCACGCCGGGCCTCAACGGCATTTCCAGCTGCTGCCAATACAAGACCGTGCTGATCCGTGATCACAGCCCCAACGGGAACCTCGCCGTGGCGTGCGGCGTTGGCAGCTTCATCAAGAGCACGGCGCATAGGTATCATGAGCCTCTCTTGCCTTGCTCGGGCTTCTTGGTCTAGCTCCGGCTATGCAGACGTATCCGACTAGAAAGCCTCCGCTGATTGGGGTGACCCTCGACGCCGAAGAGCCAGGCGGATATTCGCGATTTCCTTGGTATGCAGTACGACAGAACTACATGGCCGCTATTGCATCTGCTGGAGGTGTCCCTATCGCGCTACCCCACCTTCGGGATCTGGCCGGAATGTACATTGACACCGTTGATGGCTTAGTTGTCACGGGCGGGGCTTTCGATGTTGATCCGGCTTTATACGGTGATCATGCACGGCACAACTCCGTAACCCTTAAGGCGGAGCGCACGGCGGCGGAGATAGCGCTGTTGCGTTGCGCCTTGTCCCGCGATGTTCCTGTACTCGGTGTTTGTGGCGGTGAGCAACTTCTGGCTGTGGTGCTCGGCGGTACGCTGATCCAACATATTCCGGATGTGGTGCCGAACGCCCTCGTACACGAACAGCCAAATCCGCGCGATCAAGCGGGACATGCGGTCACAATCATCGAGGGGACGAGGCTTGCGTCAATCATGGGTGTGGACGGCATCAACATACAGGTAAATTCTGCCCATCATCAGGCGGTGGCAGATCCCGGCGGCGCATTGGTGGTGAACGCTGTTGCTCCCGATGGGGTCGTTGAGGGGATAGAAGCGCCCGACCGTCGGTTCTGCATAGGTGTTCAATGGCACCCCGAATTCCTGATTAATCTGGGTGATAGGCGTCTGTTTGAGGCATTCATTGACGCAGCTAGCGCAGTTTGACGAGGTCACAGTGACACTACGTGAACTGCGTTCCGGCGCCAGATTCCGAAGACATAACTTCAAAACTTGTCATTTATGCAAGATGTTTATCAATCTTGACAGGTTGGTTCTTGCGGTCGTCGATAACAATGTGTTAAATGTCTAGGTGTAGACCCGGTGCGCCACGGAATTTTGAGATGCAGTATACGGCTGGCTATCTTTACACCAAGCGCTCGCCCGCATCGTTGGTATGCGCCTGGACAGATTGAGGCGGGCACAGGGGCTTCTGCAGAAGCCGTCTACCCGCGATCTACGTTCAAGTTCTGTTAGCGTTTGACGTTATCTTCACAAATGAATGTTTCTGTCCTTCGCGAGGCATGGGTAACGGTTTTGCCCCGAATGGATTGTCGGCGGGTTCACGTCTGCACTCCGTGTCATCGAAGTGGCCGAGATTATAGTCCATGATGCTGACCAGCCCGTGCCCGTCGAGCAGCGCATGGGTGGTCGAGCGCGCAGGCCTGTGGATGTCCGGATATCTCTTGGCCAGAAGCTCCAGGATCTTTAGCGCCCCAGGACGGCTTCTCCTGCTTCAGCTGCACATTCAGCGCCTCGATCTGGAACGGCAAGCTGATTGGCATGCCGGTACGGCCGACGGCTCCAGTCCGTCAGTTCCCCAGAACCCGAACGAGTTTGCCCATAACATTACACGCTTTCCAAGGCATGCGACGTTCCGTCGGAAGGCAAAAAGTGCAACGTATGTCTCCGGCCCAGAATGTTACCTGTTTCTCCGGTCTTGAAACTTCTAGGGCTGGTGCTGTCAGAGGGAATTGAACCCTCGACCTCCTCATTACCAATGAGGTGCTCTACCCCTGAGCTATGACAGCAATAAAAATGTGGTATATCGGATGGCATTTGTAGGCGCAAGCACGGGTGAGATGGACCTTGGTCTTGACGGGGACGGCTTAAAGCCGCTTTGTCTGTTTATGACCGGCACGATAGAGAAACAAAACACAAAAACTGAGGCAACAACGAGGTTGGTGCGGCGTGAGCGCGAGGCAGCAGCGCTTCGGGCCAATCTGGCCAAGCGGAAGGCTCAGTCGCGGGCGAGGCGAGGCGCGGTCGCGCGCAAACCCGAGCAATCCGAGAGCGAGGAATTGACATGCCGGTAATGCCCGATCACTGGATCCGCGATCAGGCCGTTTCGAATGGCATGATCGAGCCGTTCATTGAGGCGCAAAAGCGAGATGGCGTGATTTCTTATGGCCTATCATCCTTCGGTTATGATGCGCGGGTGGCCGAAGATTTCAAAATCTTTACCAACGTTGACTCGGCGATCGTTGATCCGAAGAATTTTTCTCCGTCAAGCTTTGTAGACCGTGCTGGTCCAGTCTGCATCATACCGCCGAATTCCTTTGCGCTTGCCCATACGGTTGAGTATTTTCGAATTCCACGTGACATTCTTGTAATTTGTTTGGGCAAATCGACCTACGCGCGATGCGGGATCATCGTGAACGTGACCCCGTTGGAGCCAGAATGGGAGGGGCAGGTCACGATCGAAATTTCCAACACGACGCCACTACCGGCCAAAATTTACGCGAATGAAGGCATATGCCAATTCCTTTTCTTGCAAGGCGCGGCATCATGCGAGACGAGCTATGCCGACAAGTCCGGTAAATATATGCGCCAGCGCGGTGTTTCGTTGCCGAAGCTTTGACTGAAACTCATGGACCGTATTCGCATTGCTGGCGGGCGGCCGCTTGAAGGTAGCATTGCTATCTCCGGGGCGAAAAACGCGGCACTTCCACTTATGGCGGCAGGCTTGCTGACTGATGACCGGCTCATTCTCGACAATGTCGCTGACCTCGCCGACCTCAGAACGATGGCTGAACTTCTTGCGCAGCACGGCATTGCCGTCGAGCGCACGCTCCCGCGGCGCATATCGCTGGGTGGGGCAATTACCAATGCCGAGGCGCCGTACGACATTGTCCGCAAGATGCGTGCCTCAATTCTTGTGTTGGGACCGTTGCTCGCCCGGACACGCGAGGCACGCGTATCATTGCCTGGAGGTTGCGCCATTGGAACCCGCCCCGTTGACCTGCACCTTACGGGCTTGGAAGCGATGGGGGCGGAAATCAAACTCGACAGTGGTTACATCCATGCCACTGCGAAGCGGGGTTTGCGGGGCGCAAAAATCACGTTTCCTTTCGTGTCAGTTGGTGCCACGGAAAACCTCATGCTGGCCGCCAGCCTTGCTGACGGCGAAACAGTGTTAATCAATGCCGCGCGGGAGCCGGAAATCGGTGATCTGGCTGAATGTCTGAATGCGATGGGCTCGAATATTACAGGCATGGGAACCGACCGACTGACAATCATTGGTGCACAACGATTACATGGCGCGCAGCATGAAATTATCCCAGACAGGATTGAGGCCGGTACCTATGCCTGTGCGGCGGCGATTACCGGCGGTGAAGTGCTGCTCCGTGGTGCTCGTTCAGCCGATCTTGGAGCCGTCATGGCCTGCCTTTTGCAGGCGGGCGTTGACATCAATGAAACGGTGGAGGGGCTGTTAGTCAGCCGGAGGAACGGCCTACACGGTACCGACGTGATGACGGAGCCGTTCCCTGGGTTTGCTACTGATATGCAGGCACAATTCATGACGCTGATGGCTGTTGCCGAGGGTGCCTCAATGATCACGGAATCAATTTTTGAGAACCGGTTCATGCACGTGCCGGAACTCAGCAGGATGGGGGCGCGGATTAACGTTCACGGCGCCTCGGCTATCGTTCGTGGCGTGCCAGCCCTATCTGGTGCGCCCGTGATGGCAACGGATTTGCGTGCTTCGTTCTCTTTGGTGCTTGCAGGTCTTGCTGCAAAAGGCGAGACGATTGTCAGCCGGGTGTACCACCTCGATCGCGGCTACGAGCACGTCGAGCAGAAGCTTGCGGCCTGCGGGGCAGCTATTGAGCGCATTTGAACCAATTGCCGCGGCCGTGGGACAGATTTTAGAGCCCGACGGTTTTCATGCCGCTTTCCGCATAACGGGCTCCGACAGCTGCACCCTGCGGGACCGCTGCGTCGATCGCGGCTAAATCGTTTGCCGTCAGCGTGACGTCTACGGCGCTCATGTTTTCCTCAAGGTATTTGCGGTGTTTGGTGCCGGGAATTGGCACAATGTGGTCTCCTTGCGCCAAGACCCATGCAAGCGCCAACTGGCTGAGGGTAAGATCCTTCTTTGCGGCTAGCTGCCTTAGGTTGTCGACGATTCGCAGGTTTTTGACAAAATTTTCACTCTGAAACCGCGGGTTGGTGTGCCGCCAATCGTCAGCTTCCAGGTCTGTCGGTTTGGTAATTGCGCCGGTCAAGAAGCCCCGCCCGAGCGGCGAATATGCTACGAAGCCGATGCCAAGCTCACGTGTTGTGCGCAGTATTTCTCCTTCCGGGTCACGGGTCCATAGTGAATACTCGGTCTGGAGGGCACTGATCTTGTGGACTTTATCCGCGCGGCGGATCGTATCCGGCCCGGCTTCAGACAGCCCCAGATGTAGGACCTTTCCGGCTTTGATGAGATCCGCCATGGCACCCACCGTGTCCTCAATGGGGACACTTGGGTCGACGCGGTGCTGATAATATAGGTCTATCGTGTCTATGCCGAGTCGTTTCAGTGAAGCATCGCACGCCGCTTTCACGTACTCTGGCCGCCCATTCACACCGAAGCGGCGGCGATCGGTTGAAAATTGGTTGCCGAACTTGGTTGCAATCACAATTTTATTGCGATTTTGTTTAGCGAATCTACCAAGCAGGGCTTCATTGTCTCCAAAGCCGTACATGTCTGCGGTGTCGAAGAAGTTAATGCCGAGTTCCAGAGCCCGATCGAGCGTGGCAAGAGCTTCACCCTCATCTCGGCCTGCATAGAAATCCGACATGCCCATACAGCCAAGGCCGATCGTGGAAACAACAAGGCCGCCGAGTTGACGCATTTTCATCGCTTTGCTCCCAGCTTGAACGGGAGTAATGTTGGTTTTGTCAGCAGTACCTCCAAGTCCAGCAACGCTGCCATGTTTGAAAGCGGGGCGACTCGACATAACTGGGCAGATCGGTTATTTCCGCCGCTTCAATGGAACGCGGGAGGCTGGGCCAAAGATGGCTCGGCCGTGTGCACCGCGGTCTTTTTGGCGTTTTCTGGCTGATTTGTGGCCATAAGCGCCCTTGGGATTAGGAGTGCGCGCCACATGGCGAAGAAGATCACCGGGTACATCAAGCTGCAGATACCGGCCGGCAAGGCAAATCCCTCGCCGCCGGTTGGTCCGGCGCTTGGGCAGCGGGGACTCAACATCATGCAGTTCTGCAAGGACTTTAATGCAGCGACGCAAGGCATGGAACCTGGTATGCCGGTGCCGGTGGTCATTACCGCGTACGCGGACCGGACCTTCAGTTTCATTACCAAAACCCCACCCAATACGTATTTTCTGAAGAAGGCTGCAGGCGTTTCCAAAGGTTCAACCACTGCGGGAAAAGGAGCGACGGTGGGAAGTGTGACTATGAGCCAGTTGCGTGAGATTGCAGCGACCAAGATGGTCCACATGAATGCTAATGATGTTGATGGTGCCGTGCGAATGCTTGTCGGTTCGGCCCGCTCGATGGGCCTTTCGGTGGTGGAGAGTTGATCGTGGTGCACAACAAGCGGCTCGCGAAAGCGGCCTCCACAATTGACCGCAACAAATCGTACTCGCTGTATGAAGCGGTGGATCTTGTGAAGAAAAATGCCACCGCAAAATTTGATGAAACGGTCGAAATTGCACTCAACCTCGGTATTGATCCACGTCATGCCGACCAGATGGTGCGTGGCTTGATTTCTCTACCGAACGGTACCGGCAAGGTCTTGCGCGTGGGTGTATTTGCGCGCGGCGCAAAGGCCGAGGAAGCCAAGGCGGCGGGTGCAGATGTGGTCGGAGCAGAAGATCTGGCCGAACAAGTTCAGGGGGGGGGGATCGATTTTGACCGTTGCATTGCCACCCCAGACATGATGGCGCTCGTTGGACGACTCGGGAAGATTCTTGGCCCGCGCGGTTTGATGCCTAATCCGAAGCTGGGTACGGTGACGCTTGACGTGAAAGGTGCAGTTTCTGCGGCGAAGTCAGGTCAGGTCGAGTTTCGAGCAGAAAAGGCTGGCATCATCCATGCGGGAATCGGGAAGGCGAGTTTTGCGTCCGAGAAGTTGATAGAGAACGCAAAGGCCCTCGTTGATGCCATTCAAAAAGCCAAACCTGCCGGCGCGAAGGGTACGTATCTGCAGAAGATAGCCTTGTCATCGACGATGGGACCGGGTGTACGGGTAGACGTGAACAGTCTCGCGACGTGAAGCGAGTGACCGAATGTGCCGGGGTATCAGAGCCGCAAGGCTTCCCCGGTCACAACGGCGCGCCGGAGTAATCCGGCGGGTCGACCTGTCCAAGACGGCATGCAACCACGCGATTTGCGAATCGCAAGGTTTTAATGGGGCAACCCACAGGCCGGAGACGGGGTGTTGGAGCGGGTTCGTTCTGACGGTTCCGGATAAAAGGACAGGCGAGCGGGCGGTCGGGGTGGTCTCGACCGCTTGTGGGCAACCCGGTTTCGTGCGGTCCAAACGCATGCAACCAAAACGTGGAGAGCGGCGTGGATCGCGCAGAAAAACGTGATTTCGTCGACCTGCTGAACAAGGTGTTCGCTGAAACATCAATGGTTGTCGTCAGCCGAAATGATGGGTTGACGGTGGCTGATGTTTCAGAGTTGCGCCGACGGATGCGGGCGGCGGGAGCGCAGTATAAAGTCGCGAAAAATCGTCTGGCTCACCTCGCCTTGGCTGGGACCCGGTTCGATGGCATTAAACCGTTACTGAAGGGACCGACTGCGCTTGCGTGGTCGCATGATCCTGTGGCAGTGGCGAAGACCGCCGTCGAGTTCGCCAAGACCAATGAGAAGTTTGTGCTGGTTGGCGGCGCCTTGGGGACGCAGATGCTTGATGCATCGGGCGTTAAGGCGTTGGCCGAATTGCCGTCGCTTGAAGAGTTGCGTGCGATGCTGTTGGGGATGATCCAGACCCCAGCTACGCGTATCGCGGGTGTTCTGCAGGCGCCAGGCGGGCAACTCGCTCGGGTCTTTGGTGCCTATGCCAAAACGGGTGAAGCTGCCTGACGGCCAATCTGAGAAAGTCAGCCGATATTGGCTTGCACGAAACCCAACGAACCCCCATATTAAGGAAAATGTAGATGACTGATCTGTCAAAGCTGGTAGATGAATTGTCCAGCCTCACTGTACTCGAAGCGGCGGAGCTATCGAAGCTGCTTGAGGATAAGTGGGGTGTGTCTGCTGCTGCCCCGGTCGCGGTGGCGGCCGCTCCTGCCGGTGCTACTTCTGTTGCGGCCCCGACGGAGGAGAAGACCGAATTTACCGTTGTGCTAAAGGCGGGCGGTGAGAAGAAGATCAATGTGATCAAGGAGATCCGCACCATCACCGGGCTTGGGTTGAAGGAAGCTAAGGACTTGGTCGAGGGCGCGCCGAAGACCGTCAAGGAGAGCGTGACCAAGGATGAGGCGGAAAAG
>JAJZCS010000065.1 GCA_021829055.1 Pseudomonadota bacterium | reverse complement strand
TGTGGTTTGATTTGTAGAACGCACTTTATGACACAGTAAGACTACTACATTTACATAGCTCATGCTGAAACCGGACGGCAAAGGGCAATTCGCCAAAAGCCGACAATTATTTAGAACTCCGTCCCGTCTTCTTAGCAGACCCTGCTGACACGCCTACAAGTAAATGCGAAACTTGTCACTTAATTAAACTCATCGCTCTGCTATACATCATTCAATGGGGCAACACTCATTGAACTTCTAAAAGTACAGGCTCCCGCTCAACACCGCCCAGAGATCAAAGTCATTTTTAATTTGAGTCGAAACCTCGGGATTCCGTTTGCTCAACTCAATTTTACAAATTACCGCGCCCCGACATGGGAAATCCGTGCGCGCTACTCCATCACGAAGAACGCAAACAACGCAGTCCGCCCAACTGATTCACGCAACAAAAAGTCTCCCCGCCCCACCGTCGCACTCAACTGGATTAGCAGATGAAGTGCGACGCCGCAGCAATTTCAACCCTGCCCTCCCGCCCTCTTTGCGCAGCTGACAAATCGCATATGAAGCCATATTTCATTTCCCTGCTTTCAGACGCAACCTTATCTTCCTTTTTTATACTTGCCACAATCTCACTTGCACACGCAACAACCCAACCCACATCTGAACCCTTAATTCAACCATCCAATTTGGTTTACACAGGAGCATTCCGCCTTCCCGAAGGATCTACAAATCAAACCACATTTGAATACTCGGGCGACGGCCTCGCATACAATCCAGCAAATAACTCATTATTTATAACCGGCCACATGTGGTACCAAGAGACTGCTGAAATCTCCATTCCAAAAATTATTGACAGTACCGACATAAATTCACTCACCACAGCTACCATTCTTCAGCCGTTGACCGACGCTCTTGAAGGTCGAAGAACCTCTGTCAATCCAACCGACCCAAATGGCCAAAACATTGGTGGCTACCTGGTATACAACGGAAAACTCATCATCAGCGTCTATTCGTATTACGACGGAAGCGGAACACAATCCGCGTCGCATTTTGTACGCCCACTTTCCTTATCAACCACTGGACAAGTCACCGGGCCCTTTCGCGTAGGCACGCAATATCCCGGATTCGTTAGTGGATACATGTCACAAATCCCCGCGGATTGGCAACCTTTGCTCGGCGGCCCCGCTCTCACTGGAAATTGTTGTCTAAACATTATCTCCGAACAATCAAGTGGACCCTCCGTCTCTGTCTTTGACCCCTCTCAACTTACGAATGGAACCACCGTCACTGCAACCCCCCTCGTCGGATACCCATTCTCAAATCCACTCTCCGCGTGGGGAACACAAAACGACTTATTCAATGGTTCAACACAGATTACTGGAGTCGTATTTCCAGCAGGCACACGATCTGTTCTCTTCTTTGGTCGACAGGGAACTGGTCCCTTTTGCTACGGCATCGGCGCTCCCACGTCACCGCCACCTTCAGGCGAATGCTACGATCCCGCCAACTCAAGCAAGGGCGATCATGCATATCCATATGTCTACCAAGTATGGGCGTACGATGCAGACGACCTCTTAAAAGTAAAGCAAGGCATAGAACCCGAATATGACGTCAAGCCGTACGCGGTATGGACGTTAAATCTCCCGTTCAGCAACAATACCGGACAACAGCTACTTTCGGGTGCTGCATACGATCCCAGCACAAACCAAATCTTCATAACACAAGACTGCGTTGACACTAGTTGCGGACCTGTAATTGACGTTCTCCAAATTACCGGTTTATCCGCTAATTCCTCTACACCATCAGCTCCATCAAATGTTCAGGTACAGTGATGGAGGCCCGTTTTAATGACACTTGCCATTCCTTGCATGCGTTCACATCTGGCACAGCATACGTACCATACTTGCCCGCGATACACTCTTCGTTGGCGCCATTCTGCGCAAAATTCTTAATCCACGAAGACGCATTTTATAGGGAAGCATTCTAATCAGTTTGCGGAATCGTTCTCCTAAATCTGTCATTACCTGCTGCGAACTGAACTCTCCGTACTTGTCTTGTTCAACGAGCACGAACCGCTGATATAGACGAACGAGACATTCAATCGCTCGTGCATATTCCGAAAGTTCTTGGAATACCTCATCCCTATCAACTCCGATCGCGAGGGTATCTACTACGGAGCTGTCGACATCACCGTTCAGGAGCCGCGCCATATTTGCCTTCGCGATCCGGCAGTGTACTGCTCGCTGCTCCTCGGCTTTCGCCCTGCTTATCCCGCCAAGACCGACATCATATTTTACAAGCGCCTCTTCAAGACTTCTTATCCCTCCCGTCTCTCCTAACCTGGACCACAGCTCGTAGTCTTCAGCATATCGAAAATCATCTGAATACCCACCCAGGGCCACGATTTGCCTTCGCCTATACACGACAGCGCTGTGCGCAACCGGTGTCTTAAAGAGCGCTTGCCACCGCGCTCCCACAGCCGACGTCGGATACCTCCACACTTCGCCGGAAGGGTTGCCATTTTTTACAATACGCAGCGCCGCCCCAACTGCAACAATATTCGGCTCATCAAGCAGAACCTGGCATTGCGACTCAAGACGCATCGGAAAGGATTCGTCATCGGCGTCCTGTCTCGCAATAAATTCACCGCGCGCAGCCTTAATACCCAAATTGAGCGCCGCAATCAGACCTCCATTTTTCTGAAGATCTATGACCCGGATACGTGGGTCGTCACAGCTTCTGATGATGTCTAGACTTCGATCCTGAGACCCGTCATTTATTACGAGCAATTCAATCTCGCGATATGACTGGCTCAAGATGCTGTCTATTGCACGCCTCACGCTCTCTTGCGCGTTATATACCGGCAGCAATACCGTAATCATCGGTTCACGCATATTCAAAAAGCTCGACCTAAGAAGAACGCCAAAGTTGCGTCACACGAACTTGCTTTCGAAATTTTACGCGAAATCTAACTTACCTACAAAAAAGCTCAATAATTTAGAATGAGTTGCCGAATCTCCAAACGCTCGATATTCTCTTTTTATTAGTCGCGATATCGATGGCAATGACACAGTTGATTCATAAAGCGTCGTAATCTCGTATTTAATTTTTGACGCATTCTAAAATTCCCATTGTTCGATTTCAATGACCCCGGAGATCAGATGATTCGCTTACATAGGAATCCAACGAAAATTTCATATGTTGTTCGATTAATTAAAAACACATATCCACACCTATCTAACGAAACGATTGCCGAATCAATCGCCTACGGGACATTTGTCAGCCTCGAACACCGCCTTTTCTATGCTGAAACACCGAAAGCGGCCTGTACGACAATCAAACATTTACTCAGAGATTTGAGCGGTGCTCCGCCAATCAAATACGAAATCGGTCCTCTGCACGAGACGCGCAGGGACATGTTCATCCACGTGCGCGCCAACATTCCGCTCCCTTCTCTTATTGATCTTGATAACGAAACACAAGAACATGTGCTTACTGATCCGTCTTTCCTCCGCTTTTGCATCGTTCGCAATCCCTACTCAAGGCTCATCTCCGCATGGAGGAATAAAATCATTCCGTGCGAACCCGGATATCAATCAATTTACGAACAACTAGTCGGGGCCCCGCCCCCCATTGAAGGAAAGTCGATTCCATCTTTCGACGCATTTCTTAAATTTCTCTCTACCGAACAAGACCTCGATACATGCAATCCGCACTGGCGAAGACAGCTCAATCACATCTTTTATTCAGCGATTTCGTACACACACATCGGAAAACTTGAGACCCTCCAAGACACTCTCTTAACACTACACTCACATCTTGGAAACTCTATATCTATTACGCCTCCTACCAAGAATCGCTCTGCCAGAGATGACCAACATGGATGCCTCACAGAATCGAGCGCACAGCTAATCTATCAACTTTATAAACGTGATTTTGACATTCTCGGATACGCATCTGACTCATGGCACCCTTTTGCCTTGACAGACCGTATAACTCCAGCATTAGTGCCTGAATCAAAATTTCTTGATGAGATAATTGAACGGAACCTAATTATCTCCTACTTGTACGAGCAATATGAGACACAGTATCGCTACTCCGCTCATCGTCTCCGAGATCTCCTCAGATCCATCTTGCTCAAAATATAGGTGTCGGGCGGAGCTGTCCAAACGTTGATCGGAGGTAGGTCGATAAGTGATTGAGAGCATTGGGGAAATCGTGATCGAGCAATACTTTGGCGATCTTCCAGGGAAATCATTCGTCCCCGCCCGGTGGGACGATCGCAGCAAGTTTTTTTGACAGCACAAGGAGCGCCGTGGTCTCCGCCAGCGCCTTCTCCTTGCGCCTGAGGTCCTTCTCCAACTCCTTGATTCGTCGCCGATCCTGGCGCGTCTCCAGCGGCATCGCTCGAGCCTCCTCGGGCTGAGCCAACGCTGCCATCCCCCTCTCTCGCCACTGCACGAGGGCCGAGGGGAAAGCCCCTTTCTCGCGGCACCAGGCGCTGCGCTGTGCCTCGTCCATCGTCGCCGTGGCGATCACCGCCTCCAGCCGGCCGCGGCTGTCCAGGCCCGCTCGCGAGCGGGCCTGGACAGCGCATCCGAACGCCACCGTTCCAATGTCGCCACCGACACTCCAATCTCCTGGGACACCCGGGAAACTTCCGCACTCTCAGGCGGGAGCAGTCGAGCCACCGCCCGTTCTCTGAATTCGTTGCCGTATCGAGCCACTGTCGTTCCTCAACGCCCCCAAGATTACAGAGGTATCGAGGCGACAACTACGGTGACAAAGGGGACCATGGTCTCGGCAAGAGTCGCCCGGCCAATCGCGCTGAACTCAGCGCCGGGGTCCGCAGCCACTTGCGCCGCCGACAGAAGCAGCCGCAAGTCATCCGGAATCTGCTACAGGAAAACACGTCCGCAACGCTGCTTGAAAAATCACGCGCTGTTTACCGGCCTACTCAGTAATGCCTCATATTCTTTGATAGGAATCATCTCGGAATGATTTATCACCGAACCACCGACACCATAATCATTTGAATCAACTAGCCATCTTGATGAAACTCCCGCTCTTAGTTTTATGGAATTCAAGAAATACCGCGCTACCTTTTCGGGAATTTGCCACGCACCGCTCGGCACTGTACCTGACATCGAGCTCCCGAGCATAAACCAGTCAACGCCAACCACCACTCCAAGACTATCCGAAAGCGCAAGAAGTTTCCGCGCTCCAGCGGGAGTCACAATATAGCCATACGCCCCAGGCGCATCATGACTGTCTGGCGTAATATTCCACCCTGTAAGACTTGTGACCACTTCTCGGAGTTCACTTACTGCGGCGTACTCACCATCATTTCGGCCAGCACGTGTCCGACTAATTTTAAACGCAATCTTTTTACGGACTGTTGTAATGGGACAGTAACTCGCACCTCTATACGCTTGATACAACAAATTCCATGCAACTGTAGCCCTGTTTACAAAAATCAAATCCCAATCATTTATATCCGGGATCTCCTTTATAATGGAATCGCTTTTGCAAAAGGTGACATCGTCTTCAAGAATGAGAACGTTAGTGTTTCGCTGCAAACAGTCCTCCCAAGCTCTGTAATGCGATACAAAGCAACCAAACGCGCCAGGCTTTATCTTGTCGTTGCGCCAGAACGTCATCGGTATCAATTTTGCATAGCACGCGCCGATTGAATTTGGGCGATGTCCGTCACTGGCGTCAAGGAATTCCCAATCAATCGATGCAGGAATACTTGCCTGAATTCTCGCCCTTCGGTTCTGGTCTTGTGCACGACTTATTACTATCGTTTTCATTGGCATCGATTTAGCCTCACAGCTTGCTCTCGCAGATCGTGAGATCGTGAACAACGTGGTTCGTGGGGTACATTTTTTCCTGCTTTTTTTTGATATAGAGAACGGAATTGGCGAGCACGTTTAAGCAATAAAAAATTTCAAATTGCTGGAGGGACAGAAATATGGAGCACACAGCCAATCCCGTAAATCCAATCATTGTCGCCTCGTTCACCATCAGAAGCGTATTTGATTCTTCCGTTGGCGCAAGGTTTTTTAGCTCCCTTCCGTTTTTCCAAAGTGACGAAATAAGACTAAGGACAGTCAGCGCGTACATGATTCCTGCGACCAGTCCGGATTCAGCCGCTATCTGATAAAACGTGTCATGCGCTTCTCGCGGGTGATGTCGGGAGTAATAGGGAAATGCAGGGCCAAATGATCCCAACCCGACGCCAGTAATTGGATGTGCGATTATCATCCGGCGAGCGGCTTGCCATGCGTGCAGCCGCTCTTCCGCAGATGCATGCACTTGATAGTGATCAAGCGACATGACACGCGAGACCATGATAGGCCCGGCCTCCCGCATAAAAACAATTAAAAACAGGGGGATTAGCGCAAACCCTAACATACGTCGCTTCGACCTGAGAATTATTAAAAATATCGTGACGACCAGCCCTAAAAATCCGCCTCGCGAACCTGTAAGGAATATTGCGTTCCAAGATAGTGCCAACGCAACCCATGACACTATTCTTGTGACCTTCGACTTACAATTCGCGCCAAAATACCAAATGAAAGGCTGTGCTACGACAAAGGCCATAGCAAAGTCATTCTGGTCATAATAGACCCCCCCGCCCGTTAGTAGAGACGGTCCATGAAGGCGCCCCATCCAATGCCCAGCTAGATACTGTTCATTCGCCCAATAAATCAGATAGGCGAACGAGACCAACATCACGACAAATAAATATTTGGCCTTCTTTTCTGTGTCAATGCAGAGACACGCAATAAAGTAAAAAAAGAATATCTTATTTAGCCGACTTAAAGTTACGGCCGGAATAGTGAACCGCCAGGGACTTATCGTATGGATATATGCACCAAAGAAATAGGATTGAATGACAAAAATCCATAAGACCAAAATGAATAGATTTCGACGATTCTTTAGTGAATCTATTTTGATCGTCTTTCTTAGAATTCCGAAAATAACGCCTAAGCAAGTCGGCACTATTACCCAAAATGTTGCCCGACTGTCGGTGAAATCCCACCACCATATTGCTTGAGGTTGCAGAACAACAAAGAGATATCCATAAAGCACTCCGACCCATGGATATATCAGACTTGCAGCAGCGCACACCAGCATTGCAACAAAGAACAGATGCCCCATCTAGCCCCACCCCGTCATGTCAGCGGACCCCATGAGAGTAGACCTCAGTTTCCCAACTGCCGGAACTACGCCCCATCAACCGAAATTCTTAGTCTAAGATACGGTTAATAGGCGCATATCCTCAAATACTCATTTGCTTTGTGTCGCCACGATTCTGTTGCCAGGCGATTCATTGTCTGGCTTCGTTCGGCAGGCGGTACGTCACAGCCTACTTTATGTAGCGCTTCAATCCATTCAGCAACAGTGTATACAATTTTAACAGCACTAGACCACCGAAGCGCCTCGGCGATCGGCGTACTTAAAACTTGCTTACCTGTTGCCAAATATTCCTTCAGCTTCAGGGGTGCGAGCGCATCTGCCAACATACCCGCTCGATACGGCAGCATGAGTGACTCAAGACCTGAAATGAATTCCGGCAAATTTTGGTAGTCAACGCGCCCGATGAAATGTACATTTTCTGCGTGCGGAAGCTCGCCAGCAGATGTATCGACAGGACCGGCAAATACAAGTGACACATCTGGCATTTGTTTCGCCAGTTGCGCGACTAAATCCCAGTCCATTCTACCGTCTATGAGACCGAAGAACCCTACCCTAGGCCGCGGAATGTCCTTCAGTGCAGGCAACTCAGCTTCGGCGTGTGTCGAGAACAACTCGAAATCGACGCCATGCGTGAGCAAGTGCGTAGGCTTTCCGGACGTTGAGAGTCGCTGAGCGAGGGTTTCCGAGGCAGCGATAATGCAATCCGCCCGCGCCAAGAGGCGTGCTTCCATTTCCCGCACTACATCAGCATCCAATCCCGGCCATAAGGAAAAATCGTCCACACAGTAATAGACGACCTTGGGGCCTGTCAGCAATTCTGGATAATCTGCTGCATTCGGTACAGTTGTGACGACAATCGGATCGGTCATCACCAGATCGCGCATCATGGCGGTGACTTTACGTGTCACCGAGCGCGCATTAAATGCACGTACCGCTCGAGATCGGCTGCCAGGCAACATAAGCGGTTGACAGACGGTGATATTCTTATTTTTCTCGGTGGTGACCGACTCTCGCTTTCTCCCGAGCATCTTCGAGATCTTAACGACCATCTTTCGGGCGTCCGTCCAGCTCAAAGTAGGATTGCGCATCCCGATCGTATTGACCCAGATCACCCGATGATCTTTGGCAATGTGTCGAAAGATGTGCTGACAGCTCGACGGATGCTCTCCCCAATCGTCTGAGAAAACCAGGAAATCCAGCCTTCGAGTATTAGGATGATTCACCATCGTCATCGTGCGGTGCTCCGATCGTCCTGACGAGCGTTGCCGTCGACCATGGACTGGTAGAGTTCTGTGTAGGCCCCAGCCAGTGCATCAGCAGAATAGCGCTGGCGCGTGCGCTCAGCCCCGGCGCGTGCCAGTCGTGCGCGCAACGTGTGATCTACAATCAGCCGGCTCATCTGCCGAGACAACTCTTCGGAGTTGCCTGGCGGTGACAAAATCCCCGTTTCCCCCGGATTCACCACCTCACGACACCCCGGAATGTCGGTCGCAATAACTGCGACTCCGGCACCTGTCGCTTCCATCAGACATCTCGGAATCCCCTCGAGTTCGGACGGGAGCACGAAGATATCGAATCCCTTGAGGAAATCGATGCGGTCACCGCGAAAGCCGAGGAACGCGACGTTCCTCTCCTCTCCAAGGCGCTCCGAGAGGGCCTCTAATTCTTGGCGCTGCGGACCGTCGCCGATCAGG
>JAJZCS010000064.1 GCA_021829055.1 Pseudomonadota bacterium | reverse complement strand
AGAGACCCTTCTCAACCGACAGGTGCGAGGCGTGACAGCAGCGACGCGATACCGTTCTCAAAAACCTCGCACGCGATCAACCCAATAGTCGGATTTTGGTTGGCGATCGTCTCCGCATGTTCGAAGCTGCCCGCGCCCACCTCCAACCATATGTCGTCGATTGTTGGAGGAAAGCCTTGATCGGGCCACCGGAGACGGGGCAACAAATGCAACAGCAATTCGGCCTGCCTGGCCCGCAACGTATGCCCACGTGCCCGACCGTATAGCCTGTCAGGGGGTGGCTTGAGCTTATCGGCCAAAGGCACCTTTTAATGCAGGCACAAGATCGGTTTTCTCCCACGTGAACGTGCCTAAACGGGTATCGGGATCACGTCCAAAATGGCCATATGCCGACGTCGGTACGTAGATCGCACGGTTGAGCTGCAGATGCTCGCGAATTCCGCGCGGACTTAAGTCCACGAGTTCGCGGAGAGTGCTTGCAATCATGGCCTCATCAATATCGCGGTCGGTACCATGCAAATCAACATAGACTGAGAGCGGGTATGAGACACCGATTGCGTAGCTGACCTGGATCGTGCAACGGGCAGCGAGACCAGCAGCGACAACGTTTTTTGCCAGATACCGGCATGCATAAGCGGCAGACCGGTCTACCTTCGTCGGATCTTTCCCAGAAAATGCACCACCACCATGTGGGGCAGCACCACCGTACGTGTCGACGATGATCTTGCGTCCTGTCAGTCCGCAATCGCCGTCGGGCCCCCCGATAACGAAATTGCCAGTTGGATTCACGTAGAAATTTTCCTGGTCACACATCCAGCCTTTTGGCAAAAGCTCGCTTATTAGGGAATAGAGCATCGCCTTGATCGTGCGCTGTTCCATGCCAGCCTCATGCTGCGTGGACACAACAATCGACGTGGCCGCGACAGGTTTGCCATCCACATATTTCAGGGTCACCTGACTTTTAGCATCCGGCAAAAGTCCAGCCACCTGCGCATCACCGATCTTGCGCAATTCCGCAACGCGTCGCAAAATCAGATGCGCATAGTATATTGGCGCCGGCATTAATGCTTCAGTCTCATTGCAGGCGTATCCGAACATTATCCCCTGGTCGCCGGCCCCTTCCGCTTTGTCATCCGACGAATCCACCCCGGCGGCAATGTCTCGCGATTGGGCGTGTAACAGCACGTCAATTTTCGCATTGCGCCAGGAAAAACCTTCCTGATCGTAACCGATGTCATGGACTGCCAGCCGGGCCAGATGCGCGAGGTATTCTTGTGTAACCACGGCAGGGCCTCGGGTTTCCCCAGCGAGCACAATCCGATTCGTAGTGACCAGCGTTTCACACGCTACGCGAGAACACGGATCGGCCATGAGATAGGCGTCCAAGACCGTATCCGAAATCCTGTCTGCAATCTTATCGGGATGTCCTTCGGAAACAGACTCCGAAGTAAAAAGAAACTCGCCTTTGTCGCGCATGGATTTCTCCTCTTGTCGCGAAAGTGGCCCCACGCTGGGACAGCGCCACGGCCACACGCCTAGGCGGTTGCGAATTGGCCGAAACTCAGCCGAGGGTCAAGGTCTTACCCGCCCGATTGGTTTTTTTTATACCAGCAAGGACATCCGTGTCTAGGGCACATCGGCCGCCAGATTCGCACGCGCACCTCCAAATCACCACAAAAAAAATTGTGTGAATCCGGCAGCCCCAACCAGCAAGGCTTTACACCACATCCAATAAGAAGATTCAGATCCCGAGAAAGTCACGCATGCCATAGTAGCCAGGCGGCTGGCTCGCCAACCACAATGCAGCCCGCGCTGCGCCATCAGCGAAAATGCGCCGGTCGAGCGCATGATGCGCCAGAACAATTTGCTCGGTCCCGGATGTGAATATCGCACTGTGAGAGCCCACAATCTGGCCGCCCCGAAGCACAGCAAACCCAATGTTGCCGCTGGCGCGCGGCCCGGTGTGGCCGTGCCGGCCTACCTCCATAACGTCACCCAAATCAACACCTCGTCCCTGCGCGATTGCTCGACCCAGCGCCAGTGCGGTGCCGGAAGGCGCGTCCACTTTCTGCCGATGGTGCATCTCTAAGATTTCCGCATCATGGGTGTTACCAGGCAAGTAGGCAGCCAAGCGTTCGGCAATGGCTAAGACCAAATTCATACCCGGCGCAAAATTAGCGGCCTGAAATACTGGAATGGTTACAGCTGCGTCGTGCACTGTGAGATCGTCTGCCGCGGAAAGTCCGGTGGTGCCTAAGACCCAAGGTGTTCTGCACGCGGTCAGAACCTCCGCATGACGCTTAACTGCGGCGGCTACGGTAAAATCGACGATCACGTCGCTTTTCGCCGCAAGAGCAGCGAGGTCGCCATCCCGACCAAGTCCGCCGGCAAGCGTAGCATCCTGGCCCAAGATGGCTTCCGTGAGAAGCTTACCCATTCGCCCGGTGCTGCCCACAATACCCACACGCGTCCCCATTGTCACCTCCCTCGATACGTGGTTGGTTGCTCCGCACCGATGCGCCGAGGCCACAAGCGGCTCACGCGCAACGGGCAGGAAAGCCCCTTGCGCAGCAGCGGAGATCAGTCAACATTAATAGCCATGATTGATCCGTTTGGTCGAAACGTCACCTATCTTCGCATGTCGGTCACCGACCGCTGCGACTTTCGCTGTGTCTATTGCATGGCAGAAGATATGCATTTTCTTCCGAAGCAGGATCTATTGTCGCTGGAAGAATTGGAACGTACCGCAAGCGCTTTCATCCGGCTCGGCGTACGCAAGCTCCGGCTGACGGGGGGAGAGCCGTTGGTGCGGCGAGGCCTTATGGCGTTGGTCAACCGGTTGGGCCAGCATATCGGCAACGGACTAGACGAGCTCACCTTGACAACCAATGGCAGCCAGTTGGTGCGTTTCGCGGACGAGTTGGTCGCAGCGGGCGTTCGGAGAGTCAATGTCAGTATCGATACCCTCGACGAAACCAAATTTACGAAAATTACCCGTTGGGGTCGATTGCCACAGGTGTTGAAGGGCGTGGAGGCTGCGGAATCTGCCGGGTTACATGTCAAAATCAATATGGTTACACTCAAGGGCGTAAACGAGTCAGAAATCGACGCGATGCTCACGTGGTGCGGGGCGCGAGGCTATGATCTCTGCCTGATCGAGACAATGCCCCTCGGCGAAATCGACGGGGACCGCGCGGACCAATATTTGCCACTCTCCGAGGTACGCGCCCGCCTTGAGAGAAACTGGACGTTGGCCCCGACCAATTATGTGACCGGGGGACCTGCGCGGTATTACGAAGTGGCAGAAACCGGAACCCGTATAGGCTTCATAACACCCCTGACGCATAACTTCTGCGAAGGCTGTAACCGCGTGCGGCTGACGTGTACGGGAACGTTGTTCATGTGCCTTGGCCAGGAGGATTCGGCTGATTTACGTACCGTATTGCGAAGCAGCCAGACTGATGAAGCGCTTGAGAAAGCGATACGTGCGGCAATTGCACGTAAGCCAAAAGGGCATGACTTTGTTATCGACCGTACGCATAACAAGCCTGCGCTGGGCCGCCACATGAGTGTGACCGGCGGCTGATCTGATCGTAGCAAATCATCGTCGTTGCATGCTAACCGGACCGTTCGACGGATCTGGTTGCGTTGCCCGCCCCTATCCGGTCCCGATGTTACGATGACGTGCTAGTTCAGTAATAATGCCATGTAAAGTTCGCAATTCCTGATCTGTGACCTCACCACGCTGAAAAAAATGCCGGATGTTGCGGACCATGCCAGGGCGTTTCTCGGTGTTCCGCAGAAAACCTGATGCGTCACATTCCGTAATTAAATGCTCCAAAAAATTCTCGAGCTCGGCCTTGGTTGCGACATGTGTCTTATGGGTTTGCAAGGTCCGCGTCGGCGTCATTTCTCCTGCCGTCCACCACTCATAAGCCATCACCATTACGGCTTGGGCTACATTCAGGGACATAAACTGCGGGTTGAGTGGATAACGAATCAAGGTGTCGGCGTGCGCAATGTCATCGTTGTCCAAGCCAGCCCGTTCAGGCCCGAACAAGACCCCCGTACGCAGCCCGCGAGTGCAAATTTCCCGAAGTTCAAACGCTGCACCACGTCCGGTCAGCAACGGCTTGATAATGTGCCGCGGCCGCGGGCATGTAGCAAAAATCCGATGCAGGTCTGCCACCGCATCGGCTACCGTATCGTGCACCGTCGCCGCTTCAAGAATCCGATAAGCGCCCGAGGCTGTCCGCATCGCTCGTTCTTGCGGCCACCCATCGCGAGGCGCAACAAGCCGCAAGTAAAACAACCCTCCGTTACCCATCGCGCGGGCTACCGAACCAATGTTCTCCGCAAGCTGTGGACGAACCAGGATGATGACCGGCGACGGGTCAATTGGACCAAGCTCAGCTCCATACTCGCGTGCGGTCATTGCAACATCCTGGTACAATTAGCGTTTTCGTAGTGTGTAGGAGTTGTTAGGACCATCTTCGATAACGATGCCACGAGATTCAATCTCGCTTCGAATTCGGTCCGCTTCTGCATAATCTTTCCGTTCACGGGCCGAATTTCTTGCAGTAACTAGCTTATGCAACGTTGTTTGATCGATACCTTCGCTAAACCAAGCGCTCGGAGTTTGGCTGAAGATCCCGAGAATTGACCCGGCAGCTCTGAGCGAGGCCGCTGCTTTAGCATCGCCTGCCAGCGCAGCATCAGCAAAGCGGTGCAGGGCGGCTATGGCGGCCGGCGTATTTAGATCACCGGCGAGAGCAGACAGAAACACGTCAGGAACCTCGTCCGCTGGCATCACTGCCGAATGTACTTCAAGGGCACGGTAGAACCGATCAAGCTCCCGTTTTGCTTCTGCAATGGCGGAATCAGTGAAATCAAGCGTGCTGCGGTAATGGGTCTTAAGAAGTAAAAACCGCAGCGCCTCGCCTGGCACACGACGTAAAACCTCCGCCACGGTAAAAAAATTTCCCCGCGATTTTGACATCTTTTCGCCGTTCACTAACAGCATTGCGTTGTGAACCCAGTATCGGGCAAAATGCGACCCCGGAAATGCGCAGGTTGACTGCGCAATTTCATTTTCATGGTGTGGGAAGATTAGGTCGCTGCCACCACCATGAATATCGAAATCAGTCCCGAGGTGCTTCCATGACATTGCCGAGCACTCAATATGCCAGCCGGGCCGACCACGCCCCCAAGGGCTGTCCCAACCCGGGAGTTCATCCGGAGAGGGCTTCCAAAGTACAAAATCCCCTGCTGCGCGCTTGTAGGGAGCAACCTCTACTCTTGCCCCGGCGATCAATTCTTCTGCGCTCCTGCCAGAAAATTTTCCATAATTTGGATCAGACTCCACTGCAAACAGCACATGGCCTTGAGCCTCATAGCCATGGCCGCTCTGGATCAGCCGCTGGATGATGGCGATGATCTCAGGAATATGCGCCGTCGCACGTGGCTCGACATCTGGGGGAAGCGCTCCCAGCGCCGCCATATCATCGTGAAACCATTGCGTCGTGCGTGTCGTAATCGCTGAAATTGGCTCGCCTGTCTCCATAAAGCGGGAATTGATCTTATCATCCACATCAGTGATGTTGCGAACATAAGTAACGCGGGGGTAAACACCTCGTAACAACCGTATTAATACATCGAACACCACGACAGGTCTCGCATTGCCAAGGTGGGCCCGATCGTAGACTGTGGGACCGCAAACGTAGACCTTAACGTCACCCGGGTTGATCGGCGTAAACGCCTCTCGTCTTCTGGTTCGGGTATTGTGGAGCTTGATTTGAATCATGGCCGGCATTTCCGACGAGTACATAGGGAAGTCAACGGTTGCTCGCCCCATTTGACAGGACTCCACCGGTCCTGTATCCAGCGAGCCGAAATTGCGAATAATTCTCATTCTCATCGGTTCCGGAGGATCGTGTGTCGCAGCTTATGTCCCGTCCTGCACCGCGGCGTCTTTTGTTTGGGTTTTTGGCCGTCATCGGGCCGGGTCTCGTGGTTATGCTGGCCGATACGGATGTTGGAAGCATCATTACTGCAGCGCAATCCGGAGTGGCCTGGGGATACCGGCTCCTCCCACTCCAGCTTCTCCTTATACCTGTCCTATATGTCGTCCAGGAGCTGACCGTCCGGCTGGGTGTCTTTACTGCTAAAGGCCACGGTGAGCTGATCCGCGACACGTTCGGTCAAGGATGGGCTTGGCTTTCAGCGGCCGGGTTGATGATCGCGACAGTCGGTGCGCTGCTGACAGAATTCTCAGGCGTTGCCGGCGTCGGTGAAATTTATGGGGTCCCTCGAAGCCTGACGCTGGCATTGGCAGTCGCATTTCTGCTTGTAGTCGCCTTGACAGGGTCATATCGACGCGTCGAACGAGTGGCAATCGGTCTCGGATTGTTCGAGTTTGTGTTCTTTTTGATCGCCGTAGTCGCGAAGCCGGACGCACACCAGATGGCATCAGAACTTATCAAACCAGCCCTCGGCAATCCAGCATTTCTGTATCTTGCTGCGGCCAATATTGGTGCGGTGATCATGCCATGGATGATTTTCTATCAGCAGTCCGCAGTGGTTGATAAGAAGCTTCAACCGGCCGACCTGAAATTTGCCCGCCTCGACACGGCAGCTGGCGCCATCGTCACGCAGCTTGTGATGGCTGCCGTCCTAATTGCGACAGCCGCGACGATTGGCGCCCGCTCGCGCCAGGCAAGTCTAAACTCAGTCGGCGACATTGCAAATGCGCTGACGCCGTTTCTCGGAACAACGCTAGGGCATTTGATTTTTGGGCTCGGTGTTCTGGGCGCTGGGCTCATCGCAGCAATAGTATCCTCCCTAGCCATGGCATGGGGGCTCGGAGAGGTTGCCGGATATCGCCGCTCGCTCGAAGATCATCCATTCCAAGCCAAATGGTTCTATTCAATTTATGCTTTCTGTCTGATTTCCGGAGCAATACTCGTTGGTATTGTACCGAATCTTGTTTTTCTCAACATCGCGGTCGAAGTGATGAATGCACTGCTGCTACCTATGGTGCTTGGCTTCCTTGTAACCTTGGCCGTGCACGCCCTTCCTCCCCACGCAAGGCTCCGTGGTTGGTACTTGTGGCTTACAATCGCGCTCACCACGATCACCGCAGGCTTAGGTATCTATGGCGGTCTTACCGGAGCTGGGCTACTGTAACATTAGCAATTATGCGGGTTTTCGTCTCTCCGATATGAATTTTAGTCTTCTTCATTCGTCCCGTTGGACACGCTCCTGACGTTCGTGCCGCTCCTGCGCCTCGATTGAAAGCGTCGCAATTGGGCGAGCCAAAAGCCGTTTTAGACCAATTTGTTCGCCAGTCTCCTCACAAAAGCCGTATGTACCTTGTTCGATCCTTACCAGTGCCTGGTCGATCTTACCAATCAATTTCCTTGCTCGATCCCGAGTGCGTAATTCCAAAGCGCGATCCGTCTCCACACTGGCACGGTCGGTGATGTCAGCCTCGTGAATCCCTCCTTCGGACAACGAAGCAAGAGTACCGTCCGCTTCAAGCAACAGCTCATGCCGCCAACGCAATAGCCGCTGGCGGAAGAATTCCACGTGCTGCGGGTTCATATAGTCCTCGACTTCGCTCGGGGAATAATCGGGCGCCAGCGTAATCAACATCAACGAGTGATCCTCTGTGGTCAGGGGGGAAGCGGAACCAATTCCACTACCCGCGATGCTGCGGCGGCTTATAGCCGCGGAGCTCACGACCGCCAAGGTCACCACGTATGCGGAACCACTCAAAACATGGAAAAGTGGCTTGCAGTCCGCTGTTTAAATATTTATTTTCCGCCTCTATGTCGGCTACCCAAGCAAACGGAACCGAAGAACCAACTGGACAACCTTCTGAATAGCTAAAAAATATCGACCGCCCCTCAGGACAATTGAGCCGCAGGAGCTATTTGCCATGCCTCATTACGACAAACCTCACGACGGAGAATCAATTGTCGACGATAATGGCACTGATGGTGCGAAATCGGGCGCGACATTGATGTCACCACCATTTCGATTGAAGAATCTCCAAACCGCCTATGTTTATTGGTCGGGGATGAAGTCGGCTCGCTGCAACAACGACGATGAAACACAAAAAAGCACCGGCAACGGAAGCGAATAGAGCTAGCGCAATCCCGCAACCTGCCCTACCCATCTGACATGTTCGGTTTACCACGCCCTTTACAGGTCCTGCGCGGCCATTCGCGATTGGCAGCCGCTCTTGCTGGTGGACTTAGCTGCTATCCGTTTCTGCCGGACCAATTGCCGTTAACCACACGAGCTGTCCTCGTCTGGGATATTTTTGTTGTCATCTTTCTCATGCTTGCTGCCGTCCATTTTACTTTGGCCGATCAGCAGCAGATCGCTGACGACGCAGTACGGCAGGAAGAGGGCGAGTGGACTATATTCGCCCTGACTCTTGTTGGCGCTTTTATGAGCTTTACGGCGATCGTCCTGTTTTCCGCTCCTGGCAAACAAAACCCGCAGCACAGCGAATACCTGGGCCTAGTCGCCATGACCCTAGCGGCGTCATGGGCAATGACCCAGATAACGTTCGCGTATCGGTACGCACACGAGTACTATGCGACAGCGGATTTAGGTCCGCGCGGAGGATTAACATTCCCCGGGGAGGCCGCCCCCGACTACCTTGACTTCGTTTATTTTTCGTTCGTCCTTGGCATGACCTTCCAAGTATCCGATGTGAACATCACCGATCGCAAAATGCGCCGACTTGCCACATTGCAGGGATTAGTCGGATATATGTTCAACACCGTGATTCTGGCGCTGACCATTAACATCGCGGCTGGAATTTTTTAACCTGCTACGCATCCCTCCGTGGCGCCGCCAATCATTTTTTCGTGACCTTAGATTCCGAGAT
>JAJZCS010000063.1 GCA_021829055.1 Pseudomonadota bacterium | reverse complement strand
GCCGACATCCGCAGAACTGCCATCGCTGCTCACCACCCACGGCATTGTGGCTGCACCGGCTGAAATCATCGTTCCGAGTCTCGAAGACGTTTTTGTCCGCCTCGTGGCCCGCCGACCATCGGAAAAGGCGGTTTCGGAATGATCAATGGGAGACGCGTGCTTGCGATGGTGTTCAAGGAAATGCTGCAGGTCTGGCGCGATCCGCGGAGTCTCGCCTTCGCTTTAATCATGCCGCTTATGCAGATGGTCCTCCTCGGATATGGAGTTAGCCTTGACATCAAGCATGTGCCGCTCTGCGTGTTTGATCAGGAGAACAGCCAGGCCAGTCGTACCCTTGTGGAGCAGTTCGCTGCCTCCAACTGGTTCCGCATCACCTCCGTCCTCACGCGCGATCGATCGATCCGAGGTGCCCTGGATAGTGGTACCTGCATTGGTGCCCTCGTGATTCCAGTGAACTTCTCCCGTGAGCTCGCGTCCACTGGAGTCGGACCCATACAGCTCGTATTCGACGCTACCGACACCAACACCACGAATATTGCCATCGGTTACGCCCAGGGGGTCATAGCACGAGCAAACGCCATACTCGCGCGCGACTTGGCACAACGGCGCGGTACACCGCTGCAGACTGTTGGTATGATCGATCTCGAACCTCGGGTGTGGTTTAATGAAGGCTTAGATAGTCGGAACTTCATCATACCGGGCGCGGTTGCCGTCATTCTAGCGCTTATCGGGGCTCAACTGACGTCGCTAACGGTGTCGCGTGAGTGGGAGCGCGGAACAATGGAACAGCTGATTTCCACACCGGTAACGCCGCTAGAGGTAATGATTGGCAAGCTAGTGCCCTATTTCGTTATCGGCGCCATCGACGCGGCCTTCTGCCTAGGTATGGCTGTCTACTGGTACCACGTACCGCTGCGTGGCAGCTGGATTGCCCTAACGATCACCACGTGCCTGTTCATCGCAGTAGTGCTTGCGATCGGGTACCTGATCTCGGTGCGGATCAAAAGCCAAATCGGCGCTGGCCAAGTGGCGTTGCTCGTCACCATGCTTCCCACGACACTTCTGTCGGGTTATACTTTTCCGATCGATCAGATGCCAGCGCCTATTCGGGCCGCGACAGTGCTGATCTATGCGCGTTATTTCGTTACCATCTTGCGGGCCGTGTTCCTTAAAGGCAGTAGCCTCGTCACGTTAGCCACTCCCGAGCTTGGCTTAATTGTCTACACGGTGATTGTTCTGTGGCTCGCTGCACGGGCCTTTCACAAGCGGTTGGACTGAAGAATGCTGGAGCGGCTTCAGGTCATGCTGATGAAGGAGTTCCTGGAGCTTCGGCGTGACCGCTGGGCAATGTTCCGGTTGGTCGTCCCGTTGCTGATCCAGATGCTGGTGTTTGGGTATGCGGCGACCTTTACCGTCAATCACGTTGCCACCACCGTCCTGGATCTCGACAATAGCCAACAGAGCAGGGCTCTCATCTCCCGATTCGTCGCCACGGGCCGGTTTCATGTTGTCGACTGGGCCACTCACGAGCGCCAGGTAACGGAGGACATCAACAGCGGCCTGGCAACGGTCGCAATCGTGATCCATGCTGGCTTCGCCCGGGATCTGGAGAATGGAAAAACTGCGCCGGTGCAGGTGAACGTGGACGGAACAAACTCCAACACGGCCCTCATTGCGCTCGGTTATGTCAGTCAGATCGTGTCGCTCTACGAGCAAGAGCAATCCTCGTTATCTCCTGACCGCTCCAGAATTCCTATGGGTTCGTCTGTACGTCTTGCTCTTGCCATTCAGCCATGGTTTAACGAAGGGCTGAAGGATCATTGGTTTTTCATTCCAGGTGTGATCGGGACCATCACGCTGTTGCAAGTGGTGACTTTAACAGCATTTGCGATTGTGCGCGAACGCGAGGTGGGAACGCTTGAGCAGATCATGGTAAGCCCAATTCGCCCGGTAGAATTCATTCTTGGAAAAATTCTGCCGTTTTTCCTGATCGGTCTCGGAGACGTGATGCTTGTTAGCGTGTTCGGGGTAATGTGGTTCCGGGTTCCCTTTGTAGGAAACCCGCTTGTCATGTTTCTGGGATCCTCACTATTTCTTTTGGCAGCGTTGGGACTAGGGCTTTTGCTTTCGACACTTTCGCGTACGCAGCAACAAGCATTTGCGCTTAATTTCTTTCTGATTAACCCGTTATTTATCCTGTCAGGGTTTGCCTTTCCGATTGCATCAATGCCGTTTTGGTTGCGTGCCCTCACGTATATCAATCCCCTGCGCTATTTTCTGGTGGTCATCCGTGCAGTTTTCCTGAAAGGTGTTGGCGTGGCGGTGCTTTGGCCGGACCTTGTAGCACTCGCCGCCCTTGCAACGGCCTTATTGGGGTTGAGTGTTCTGCGGTTTCGGAAGTCGCTTGATTGACATTTGAACACAAACTGGCACGGGAACTGCAACGAGCACCCAAGGAGGTAGGTGCATCACAAGCCGTGACAATGAACGGGGGGCAGGGCGCCTCCTTTGAACTCCCTGAGTGCGGATATCAGGGAGATAACGTCAAAGATCAGCTTCGGCGCTTCGTTTGTTGTGTTTATACCTCTGCAATGGCGGGTGCCGGAATGTGTGATCTGGCTGATTGGCGTTGCCACGCGGGATCAGGCGGGGGCGCGGCGACATCGTTTTGTGGCTAGCGGGTTAGGCGGAGGCTCCTTGAGAGGATGGTATGAGCATGATCAGGCGGATGGGGCGGGCTTGTGACTCGCGATAGTGCCGAAGCCGAGGCCAACCCGGAGCCGGTGAAATGGCTCAAGGTTCTCTGGAGGAGCAGGCCACGCCGCTCTTTGCGTCGTGCAATACGGAATGGCATAACGCGCTCGCGCCTGTGACGTATTGGCTGATGAATGAAATTGTTTTCGCACGTTATCGGTCTCCGGAACGCCTGAGCCGGTTATTCATCGGCTGGTGAACACCGGACAAGCCATCCCAGACAACTAGGTGATTTGCAAAAACCGGGTAGATAAATGTTATGCGCCCGGCATGTCGGGCAACAATTCTCGCCACGAGTGGCCGTAGAGATTTCGCCTAGAATTGACATGATTTTTGATTAAGGAAATGCGTTTTCATGGTGGTTTCAAGCGCTGAGCTTTTCCTTTTCGTTTTTGCTTCTTGTACGGAACAGCTGTTGAATTTGTCAACGCCAGTTCCGAGGACAGGCAACGGTTGGCGATATGATCGAGTCGATCAGTCCAGTAGAAGGAGTGTGCCGGTTTGCCGATTTATTCGGTGGCGACGGAATACGATTAAGCAGACATTCACCCCCGGCTGCGTGGCTGTGTTGTGGTACATTCCGGATTGCTCAACTCACAAGTGCCGACTAAGAGCCATCTGGCTTGACAGCGTCTGGCCGCCGGTTCACGAGCAAGACAAGCACCGGCGGTGCCGGTGCCGGAATGGTTGGTGCGTGGGCGTCGCTCAAGTGTGGTGGTGCTGGAACATTGATGATAAAGGCTGAACTTCTGGGAGTGTCGAGCAGTTTAGACTGTTGCCGACGAATTGGATGAAGGTAATAGCTAACGAGCGCGGAATAGATTGGCACAGGTTTGTAGGTTGAGATCGCCAGTCAACGAAGTGTTGACTCGGAGTCCACGCAAGGATACGGGGCGAACCCTTGTCCTGCTTCGTCATGGGCAAAGCGTATGGAATAAGGAAAACCTCTTCACGGGTTGGACCGATGTTGATTTAACCGAGCAGGGCCTGGCAGAGGCACGTCAAGCCGGGATCCGACTGGCCGCAGGGGGTTATTGTTTCGATACTTGTTTCACTTCGGTCCTGAAAAGAGCGATTAAGACGCTTGATCGTGTGTTGGAAGAAATGGACCTTCTCTGGCTGCCCGTTGAAAAGACGTGGCGTTTAAACGAGCGCCATTATGGCGCCTTGCAGGGCCTTAACAAAGCGAATACCATTGATCAATATGGCGCAGAACAGGTCTTCGCATGGCGCCGCAGTTGGGACGTACGGCCGCCGCCGCTACCCAGCGGCGACGAGCGGCACCCGGCCAAAGATCCACGTTATCGCAAACTACCAAAGACGGACTTGCCATCGTCAGAAAGTTTAAAGGACACTGTCAAACGCGTCCTGCCGTTCTGGCATCAGTCGATCGCTCCGGCACTCTGCCGGGGAGAACGAGTGCTCGTCGTCGCCCATGGCAACAGCCTTCGAGGGCTGGCAAAATTCCTCAGCGCAGTGCCTGACGACGAAATCGCCGATTTCGAAATGCCAACGGGAATGCCGCTCGTTTACGAACTTGACGAAGCACAGGTGTCACGCCAGCGCTACTTTTTGACACCTTGAAAGAAAAGCGGGATCTTTGGAATCCGTCTGGCGCACGACACGCTGGATGTGTTCCACCAAGCCGTCGAATGGCTGCCCCGAACGCACGAGACTGTCGACCACCTCGGCGCATGTGTGGAACGGCCCTGGATTCAAGAGCGACACAACGAGAATTTGGCGGCGGCACGAATGCGGTCATGTGTCCGGCTTTTTGACGCGGTCTCATGACGGCCAACCCAGATGGGTTCCGCGAATGGCATCCGAACAAATCTGCGGCATCGATGTGCCGCTGACCCGGCTGGATTATCGCCCTTCGCTGGTTCGACCGATCACCATCTTCTCCTATCGCTCTGCCTTCTTGGCACCGGCTTGTGGTCAGGCAGCTGCTGGCTGCTGCCGATAGACCTCACCATGCGCCATCATCGCCCGGATAATCCGGGCGACCTTGTTGTCCAGAGCGATCGCCGCGACCTTGCGCTGCCGCCGCTCCAGCCATTGTAGTAACCAAGCACTCGTCGATTTGCTGCTGGTCGAGGGCATCAATCTTCAGATCGAGCTCAGCCACGTGCCGCGCCATCCGGGCCAATATTGCCCTGGCCACCTCTGGAATGGCGGGATCATCCACCAGGACGGAAAGCAAGCATGTCGACATGGCCTATCCCCTTGGCCGCAATCACGCCGAACTCCGCCGCGTGTCCGCGCAAGGCGTTGATGGCCTGGGTCCGCTGGCCGACGAACATCTCCCGGTGCTTCACGACGATTGTCGCGGCCTGCTCGTCAATGGTCTTTACCGGTACCGTCCGCATACCTGGGCGGGAAGCAGCCTCGCTGATCGCCTCGGCGTCATTGCGATCATTCTTGCTGCGCTTGACGAAGGGCTTCACGTATTGCGGCGGGATCAACTTCACCCGGTGGCCCATGGCCCCAGGCACCCGCCTCCAGTGATGAGCGCCTGCACAAGCTTCCAGAGCAACCTCGGTCGGTGGCGCCTTGGAAAAGAAGGCTTCAACCTGCCCCCCGCCGGAGTTCGCGGCGGAGGATGACGCGGTCTTGTTCGTCCACGCCGTGCGACGTGAGACTATGCTTCGACGTGTCGATCGATATGCGCTTAAATTCCATGGACGGCCCTTTCATAATGGTCATTGAGCGATCTCATCCTGGCACATCCGATGCCGCGGGCCGTTCCACCCCAACAAATCCCAGTGAAAATTCTGGCCCCAGAGGGTCAATTCTCAGCGGCATTCAACACAATCCAGTTTAATTGACCCTATATCTAACATTGTATCTAACATTAGAAACTCCATAGATACGCCTGCTGCGGGCTCCGTTTCACATAGTCGTGATATCACGTTTATGTCATTCACAAATCACACATACGTTAGAATTTGCAACTACCCGCTCTCTATTCGTCTCTTTCGATGTCACGAAACTATAACAAGACTCCCGTTTCCGGAAATCGATAGAAGATGTAACACGCTGACAGCCTAACCGAAAGCGTGTTAGTCTGTACCTCTCTCCGAGAAGGTGTCACTCGCGTAAAAGTGGAGATCTGTATAATGCAACCATCCGTAAGTGCTTCGCATAAGGAAAGCCGGCGTTCGCCTGGACCGCAATCACAGCGGAGGCTATGGTTGTTCGCAACAAGCGCTATTACTCTAGTGAGCTTAGTGACCAGCCACGATGCTCGTGCCCAAGCTATCCTCGGTAATGACCAAACCGCGATAAACGCAGGCAAGGTGTCCGCCTCAGTCAACTCTCTCAATACATTATTGAAGCTTCCAAAGAAGAAGGAAATCTTCGAATCAACCCAGTCCGTCAAAGTGATTGGGCGTAAGCAGCTGCGGGTCGTAGGTCCCGCGGCTGGAGCGGCTCAGGCTCTTTCCGTGGCCCCTGGTGTAAGCATAGCTAGCGATGGAACTGCTGGCTCTCCGCGCGCGAGCATCAGCATTAATGGGATGAAGACCGGTTGGGGGAATATCGCTGGCAACTCGAATGATGGCACCATCATGGTTACTTTTGATGGCGTGCCGATGGTGGATCCGGCGTACGGCGTTTGGCAGGCGTCGGAAATTCCCAATCTCTCTTTTATCAAAGGCCTGTCAGTAACGTACGGCCCCGGCTATCCGGTCAATCGCTGGTACGACAACATTGGTGGGGCTATAAACTTCGCTCCGATAGAGCCGACAAAGAAGCCACAGGCTTCAATCGGCGGCTATTTTGGTAGCTACGGTAACCGTGGAGTCAATTTTAGCGTCGACACGGGGCAGTTGGGTGGGTGGTCCACAGTATTTGCTGGGACCGTTGGTCGTAGCGGTAATTACATCCACGGATACGGCTTCGATAATCCGCAGAGCGACTATGCGTATTATGGCAAGATCGTCAAAAAGTTTCCAGGTGGACGCATCAGTATCGGGGGCTTTGCGGCGCGGAGTACGGCATTTCGACCGTTGCCAATCCCAACTACGGCGAATCCCGCTGTAACGGTCAATGGTGTTAACAGCATTACCGGTGCAATCAACCCGGGCCCTATCTACAGCCAGCAGACTACCGGATTCTACACGAGTTTACCTCGCTCTATCTATTACAAGGAGGTGCCAATCCGGACCTATCTAATCTACTCAAGGCTCGCCCTTCGCCTCGACTCATTCACAACATTTCATAACCTTCTGTTTTTCAGGTACGGCAATCGAATTCATCTTCATAACGATAATTTTGGCTATAACCCGAACGTTCTCAACCAATATTATAACGCGGATAGCGACACGATTGGCGACAAGCCATATTTTGAATTCAGCTTACCGCACAACAAGATCTCTGTTGGTGGCTACGTCATCTACTCGAAGTACAACTCCTTTCTGGATTTCTACAACCCTTCACTTCCTGCAACGTACAGTTCCGGCCCGAATGCTGGGCAGCCGGTCCTGATCGGCGGTGTTCCGGTCAATTACAGTCTCCAGATACCGCACAATTTTCACAGTTCCTATATGTACATGACGGACTTGGCGGGGTTCGTGCAGGACACGTTTGAGCCGATCCAATCGTTGCGGATTACGCCAGGTGTGCGCGTTGTTTCATTCCATACTGATTTTGTAAACAACGCGTTAGCTTCATTTCCTTATAATACTACAACTGGATTAAATAGCCTCATTGGCACTAACGGCGATCGGCAGCCAAACTCGTCGACAAATTTCACGGAAATCGAGCCGTCAATTGGGGTAAACTACAAGATAACGCCACATATCGCGTTGTATGCAAATTATTCGACAGCATACAAGGCGCCGGCCGGTGCGACGGGTACCTACGCCCATTTCCTAACATCGACCCTAAAGCCACAGAAATCGACGCAATACCAGGTGGGGGCAAAAATACTTGTTCCGAACCGGCCATTTTTGCACAACGCATTAGTCAGCGCTAACTATTATCACCTTAACGATCTCAATGAAATCATTCCCATACCAGTTGTAAGTCATGACTATAGCCTTTTTGCTTCGGGCTCTTCGGTTTTTCATGGGTTCAATGTGTATGCAGAAGACAATGTACTCTACAACTTGCACTTATTTATGAACGCCAGCTTTGAGACTGCAAGGTATTTGAACTACACCAGTCCGAGCAATGGCGCCTACGGCGGTCTGCCGATTTCTAATGTTCCGGCCCAGACCTTCAATGCTGGGCTGTATTACACGCTCTTTCGTGGTGATACCCTGTACCAGCCGCGCGTTTGGTATCAGTACACTGGCAGCCAAAACATTTATAACAACAACACAGGGGCGCCAACTCGGACAAAACTTCCGGGATATGGCCTGCTCAACCTTGGGATGAAAGTGGCGTTATCTACTCGGCGTATCGGATACTTGCATCGCATTACGTTCAACGTTGATCTTCTTAACGTCCTTAACAAGAAATATAATGTCTTTGAATACGTGTCGTCTGGTGGCTATTACGGTGTGGCTGGTCAGACGCTGGCTGAGCCGGGAGCGCCGTTTACGGCATATGCAAGCATCAATGCACGTTTCCGGTAAAGTGGTGCGGCACATGGTCGTTGGTACTCAAATATTGAGGTCGTCGAGGAGGGACGCGCGGGTAGAAGCGGCTTTTGAGGAACACTGGTTGGAGGGCTTCAGATGGGGACGCAATCGGGTTGCGCGATCCTCGTCCAGAAGCCCCCGGCCAGGTCAATTACTAACCAAGTAAGTATACCCCGAATCTGCAGGAGCCCGGTCAGATCTCTCTTGCACCGACGCGGTGTGGTCTGATTTGGTGTTGCCATATCAGGATTGGTTCTGAGCGCGGATGATCGAGCGCAGGTGCTGCGGCTGCTGCTTCTGGATGATGGCTGGACGGCGGAGCGGATCGGGGAGCGATCTACATCGACGCCGAGACGGTGCGTGAGCATCGCCGGCTTTACGCGACGTCCGGGATCTCCGGCATGGAGGGGCTCTCCTACCTCGGCCAGAAGGCGGAGTTGAGCGAGCGCTTGTATATGACCGCGAAGGAGATTTGCGGCCTCGTGCAAGCGCGGTTCTTGGTTGCCTGAACCGGAACGCGATGGCCAAGCGGCCGAAGCGGCTTGGATTTGTTTACGAGAAGCCGAAATGCGTTCCCCGCCAAGGCGGATGCGAGGGTGTAGCGGGCGTTCGTGGAACAGACCCTGGCCCCCCCCCCCGCTGATGGCGGCGGCAGGGCC
>JAJZCS010000062.1 GCA_021829055.1 Pseudomonadota bacterium | reverse complement strand
AGGCGATCGAACGCACCCAACCGGTGTTGCCGATGGGATGGGGTTACCTCGAGGGCGTGACGCACGACTACAGCCTTGGGCGTCAACCGGATAGGCATGGAAAGGTCTAGCGTCGATCCCGCAAGAGTACCCGGATCGGAGGGGCGATTGGGCGTGGCTAGATGCCCGGCAACATCGTTGTCGCGGTGTTATGATCATCGATGTCATCGCATGGGATCGGCGTGCATGCGTTGTCGAATGCGAGTTGCGGCCGACCGAAACCCGCGCTACAGGCATCCTGCTTTCTGGGGACGGAGCGCCGATTTCCGACAACGAGTTGCATCAAGTTCTGCGGTCTCACGCAAAGGTTCGCGGGGTTTGGAAGAACACGCGTGGCAGCTCACGCCTTCAAGTGAAATCGTTGAGGCACGGGCAGTCCGCGCATGGGTCACGCGCAGAAGCTATTCTTCATCGCATCAGAACTGCATGCTTGTAAGATGACGCATATTTAAGCGCTCGATTTCAATGCCAAGAATGGGGGGCATATGGCTGCAACGGACGGTTCGGATCTGCCGAAACAGCGGGCGAGCGGGTCGCCGACGAAGGATTTTTTCGTCAGGATGATTACCAGGGATATCACGCTTCCCGACTGTATTCTCGATCTCTTGGACAATGCTATCGATGGTGCGCGTCGCACGATCAAGCATGGCGCCCCAAAGGCTGACGGTCGTCTCTTCGATGGGTTCAGAGTGGGGCTGTCGATTGCTGGACAAGCATTTGTCGTTAGCGACAACTGCGGTGGTATATCACTGAACGACGCCGTCGATTACGCTTTCCATTTCGGGCGCAGAAAAGACGCTCCGCACGACGTCGACCATTCGATCGGCTTGTATGGCATCGGCATGAAGCGTGCGATCTTCAAGATAGGAAGAAAGGCGAGAGTCGAGTCTCGTCCATCCATCGATGCGTTCGTTGTCAAGGTGGACGTCGACGAATGGGAAAAAAACGATGCGGACTGGGATTTCGATCTTGAGTCGCTGAAAGGCAATCAAGAAGTCGGCACCCGGATCGTGATTGAGGATCTGTATCCACAAATAGCGAATGCCTTTGCCGATCCCACGTTTATCAACGAGCTGATTCGCACGATGGCACGGGACTACGCCTTTATTATCGATAAAGGGTTCTCCATATCGATCAACGGGACGGAGGTGCCGAGTTACGAATATCGCCTCAAAGAAGGCAATGGTGTCGAGCCCGCGGTTGTCGCATATGAGGACGATGGTGTCCGCGTTCGAATCGTTGCAGGTTTGATGAAAGAACTCGATACGGACATTCCCGATGAGCTGCGTCTGGCTGACACTGAGGCATATGGTTGGTATGTCGTCTGTAACGAGCGTGTAGTGCTTGCAGGCGATAAGACCGACCTCACCGTCTGGGGAAACCAAAGATTTCCGGTATGGCATCCGCAATACAACGGGTTTGCCGGCTTCGTTTTCTTCGAGAGCGACGACCCCAAAAAGCTTCCATGGACGACGACAAAACGCGAAGTCGACAGCAGCGAGCCATTGTATTTACGGGCACTCGTTCGGATGAAGGAGCTCTCGAGCGTATTTACCGCGTACACAGGGCAACGCAAAGCGGATCCCCAGGCTGCTAAGGAAGTCGAGGCGGCTGCGGCCTTTGTAAGCGTGTCCACCGGCTTGGTCAACCCAAATCCGATGAAATTGCCAGAGGTGGCTGGGAAAAGATCCGGTCCGGCTAATGTCACCATTGCCTATCCGCGGCTGCGACAACACGTGAAAGAGGTCGCGGAGGCATTGGGGAATGTCGATATGTCGGCAAAAGAGGTTGGGATTCGCACTTTCGAGTACTACCGCTCCATGGAGCTCGGCAAATCATGAGCAACACGCCATCATTCCATAGGGTCGACTATTCGATTCGAACCAACAAACATATTGAGCGACGTTTGGTTTTCGATCGGCTGAAGCGGATGGAGGCTGCGTTCCCGTTGCCCAGCTATCGCTATCTCGGCCTTGGAAGTATGTGGTTCGTCGATTTTATTCTGGCCCACAGAGTTCTCTGTATCGCGAACATGTGGTCGATCGAACGTGAAGAAGGAGCAGGTCGAGCCGAATTCAACAAGCCCTACGATTGCATCGAGATCAAGAGTGGGGCTGTGTCCGAAGTTTTGGCTGCGATGAGCTCCGAAGCGTGGAGCGTACCTTCCATCGCCTGGCTGGATTACGATGGGCGCTTCGACGACGATGTTCGTGCAGATTGTCATCGTTTCCTGTTGAAAGCGGCGGTTGGTAGCGTTGTTGTCGTGAGTGTGAACGCTCATAGAAATAATTATCGTCGATCCGGTGTTGGCACAGAGAAGGAGTCTTCGATAAAAACTTTGCGAGGCCTTCTTGGCGACGCTGTTCCGACCGACGCAGGGTTGGGAAAGCCGGATGTTTTGCCACAAGAATTTCCGGCCCTTTTGAGCAGGTCGCTTCTGAATTACATGTCGGGTGTCGTTCGAGGCAGCGGACGAGAGACTGAGCAGATGCCCGACCGCTTCGTTCCCCTTTTCGATCTGTATCACGAGGACAATGCGCCGATGACGACGGTCGGAGGAGCTGTCGTTTCGTGGAGACAGTTGGCGGAGGAGGTTGATGCAGCTCATCTCTTCTCCGGTGATGCCGCGGCGCGCGATGTTCTCGATCTCATTCCAATTACGACGAAAGAGAAGATGGCTTTGGACCGACTTTTGCCTTGCGGCGCCGAAGAGTTTGTGGAAAGAGTTGCCAGTTCCGGGGTCAGGGTTGTGCAGGAACAGGCCGATAAATACCGGCGTCTTTATACGCGGTTCCCCGTTTTTGCCGAGACTGTAGTTTGAATGGAACGGTGTTACGTCAGTCGGCGCTTGTGTTTTGACGTGGATGCCTGGAAATGCATGGATAGCATGGCGGCAGCTTGCTCATGAGACCGCACTTCGCACTGCCAGATGACCAAGACGCGCCATCCTAAGGTGGCAAGCTTCTTATAGTTTCGCCGATCGCGGGCCTGATTGCTTGCAAACTTAGCTTCCCAGAACCCAGTATTCGACTTGGGAGTCGTAGCTTTGCGGCATCCGCGATGTCGATGCCAATAGCAGCCGTTGATGAAGATGACGGTTTTCCATTTGGGCATAACCATGTCCGGCCGACCCGGCAATCTGGGATCATGCAGGCGGAAGCGTAATCCCAAGCGGTGTGCTGCCGATCGGACGATCATCTCGGGGCCGGTATTCTTCCCTCGGACGGCACGCATGATTTCAGATCTTTTTTCGGGCGTTACTCTGTCGGTCATGGTCGGTTCGTTCTGTGCATCCTACCGACGCCGGAGCGAGTCTCAATCAAACTTCGAACGTATGCGGCTCAGCAGGGTTTCGGCGAGGATCGGGCTTACGCTGTTTCCGATTTGACGGAACGAATGCCATTTCGTTCCGTGAAATTGGAACCAATCCGGAAATCCTTGGAGTCTGGCAGCCTCGCGTGGAGTGATGACGCGTGGAGACCGAAAGTGGATCGGACGTACGGCCTGAAAGCTCCCCCGATCCGCAGCTGTGCCGGCCCGCAGTGTCGGGCAGAATCCGTGTTCGGATAGGCGCGGTGCTCGCGAAACGGCGTCGGTTTCACCTTGCCGCACGCTGCGGAAGCGCTGGATCACATCGTCCGTATGTTTCGTGCCAAGGTTGCCGGAAACTTCGTGAGCTTGACGTAAGCGTTTCAAAGCCGTCGTCGAGCCCACTCCGGGAGGTACGGCATTGACCAGCTTGTCGTAAAACGTGCCATGACCGGGCGATGGATCGACGCGGCGCCAGCCTTGAGCCTCTGCCTGCCAGTCGCTTCGCACGATCGGTAGTCCTGCGAGGGCCATGCCAACCGTGACGGTGCCGGTGTCGATCTTTTCGAACAGCTCCGATTCCATCGGTGGCTCCATTTCGTTCGGATCGTAGCCGACGAAGAAAACGCGCGCTCGCGAAGTCGGTGCCCCCATGCTGTTGGCGGCGACTTCCCTGATCCCGAGAAGAACGTAATTGGATGGAATTCTTGCAAGAGCTTTCTGGACGATGCTTCCGTTCCGATCTGCCAGGATGCCTGGAACGTTTTCCGCAATGAAGAATCGAGGCCTGACTTCGTTGACAAGGCGGAAGAAATCGCCGAATAACGAGTTCCTAGGGTCGTCCGAGGCGCGTTTGCCGATGTCGCTGAACCCTTGGCAAGGTGGGCCGCCCACCAACCCGTCGAGTTTGCCTCGGGTTAGGCCGGCGGCCTCCAACAAGGCTTCTCCTGAGGTTCGAGAGACATCCCAGTTGAGGTGCCGTGACGTCGGAAAATTGATCGCATGAGTGCCGATCGCAATGCCGTCGAGCTCGACCGCGGCACGCAAATCGAAACCTGCTCGGGCTACCCCAAGGCTCATGCCGCCGACCCCGGCATACAGATCGATGACGCACGGTTTGTTCGATGCCTTCCCCATGGTGCCATAGCCTAGCGGATCTTTCGATGGCTGTCGATCGCAGGATGTAGAGCGCCCACTCATGGAATGAGTTGGTCAGTAAGTAAGTTGAACGGCCGCGTGCGGGGGGGCGGCGGGGTCGTGATCTCGTCGCTCAATTCAAAGCGTTGCGCCAGTGCGGCGTTTCGCGGTGCGTACCCCTCGATGGTGTTACGAGTGCGCAGCGGCAACTTGGTCGCCTCGAAGATCGTGCCACTGAACAGGCTCGTCTGGTGCCGGCAGGCCGAGCACTGCCACATCCGCTCGCCATGCCGATTCGTGCAGCGACCGTAACGCCGACCGCCGCAGCGCGGACAGACAAACCCCTTCGGCCAGCGCGCACGCCGCAATGCGCGCGTACACGCCGCCTCGGTGCCGTACTGTTGCAGAAAGCCGGCTAGCGACAGGCCGGGGGGCTGGAACTGGATGCGATTCATCGCCATGGCGAAACCTCCTCGCGGGGGAGGTTCAGCATCCGCCGGGGCCGTCGCACAACCTGCGACCCGGCTGAACTTCAGCGCGAATCAGGTCGACCGAAACCACGGTTCGCGCGATTTTGCGGGGGCCTCTGCAGGCATCGGTCAGCGCCCGGTACCAGTCCGGCGGATCCGGGAATTCTCTGGTCAAGTTGTTGTATCGTACGGCCCCATTGCGCCATGCCGCCGCGAGGCGGATGTCCATACCGGCGAGAGAGAGCAGCCACGCGGACAACTGGATGACATGATGCCTTTCGGCGAGTGGGCGAAGTTCGAAGGATTGACGCTCCCGCGAAATGGGTTGCGCGGCTGCGGCGATTTGTGCCGCGACAAATGCCTGCCTGCAGCTTTCGCGGCGCGCGGCGGGAAACCATGACCTTGCAAAGCTGGTGCAGTACGTCCATGCGGTCACGGTCGAAGGTGCTGCGCAAGTGCATCACGAAAGCGCCGATACGATCGATGGTTTCCCCGATGCTGGCTTCGTAGGGCGTATAAGGCTCCGCGAAGGTATTGCGGAGATCGAACTTGCACGCATGGCATAGGCAAAGCGCTCCGGCCTCGGGTACCATCGGTCGGCCAAGCTCGTGCCGATGGAAGGCGACCACCGCTCCGCACTTGGGGCATCTGTCGACTGCGCGCCTGTCCGCATTCCGCGAGTCGAAGTATCCTGTACGGATGCGCGGTGTCGCCACCATTCGCTTCAAACCCTTGTTCCAAGCCATCAAGAACGGCGATGTCCAGACGGTCCAGTGCCTGCTGAAGGCGGGTGGCGCGACCCTCAACTGTGTGCTGTACTGGGCAGCGTTCCATGAACAGACGGGCATCGCGGTCACCACCAGCAGCGCTGCGACAAAGTGGCCATCGAATACCAGCACACCCGGTCAGCGTTGCCAGAATCCGCATCAGCCAAGCGCGCAGCGGCCTCGCCGCTACATCCACCTCTACAACCACGACCGCCAGCACAGCGCGCTTGGCGGCAAGACCCCGGATGAGGTGCACTTCACACCTGGCCACCGGCGATGCTGGCCGCAGGAGCAGAGCCAGCACGCATCTCAACCTGCAGCCGATCCACTGGTACAACCCAGGATCGTGTTCAAACAACCGGAGCCACTTCTCATCTAAGTTTGTCTACCTGCTCCATGGCCAACTTACCTTCCAGCATCCAGTCCTCAGTTCTGGCCGTCCTTCGGGAGGCTCGGGACGCAGGTATCGGAAAGATCACGCGGACGACGCTTTTCAAGCTCGTTTACCTGTTCGATTGCCTGCACGCCGAAAGCCATGATGGTCAGATCGCGAGCGATGCGCGCTGGTATTTCCATTTGTATGGCCCCTATGCCGTCGACCTCGCAAGTGGGATTGATGAGATGGCCTCGCGAGGCATGGTGCAGTCGACCAGTGGCGAACTTGGCGACAAGGAGTTCTCGCTCTACTGGCTAGGCGAGTATCCCACTGGCCCCTCGCTTGCGGATGTGGGTCTAGCTCCAGGTGCTTCGTCCCGTTTTTCGTGGATGGTGCGCAAGTACTCGAAAGACCTGAGCAGGCTGCTGGACCATGTGTATTTCGAGACGCTGCCGATGCGTAACGCCACACCAGGAAAGCGCATCGACTTTTCCGTGTTGACGGGCCAAGGTCAAGTTCAAACACATCGGCACGCTCATGTGATCGATCAAGCCAAAATCTTCAAGCTACTTGAGGTCAGTGATCGTCTGACCAGAAAGTTTGAAGCTGATAGCGGCAATGCACGCGCGATGGCGGCCCATCGGCCCATCTACGATCGGGCGTTTGCCGAGTCGATGACGACGATGGATCGGGAAGACCAATTAGAGGGCCCGATCTCCTTTGATGCCCAACTGGCTTGAGGCGTCCATGACATTCGGCAACGGAACGGATATTCACAAGATCTTGCCCCCCTACGACCTTGTGAATCGCCCGGCAACCGAGGGTGTGCCGGAAATTGGACAAGTCGTCTACACAATAGTGCCCGAGCTCGGTCAGCGCTGGCAGATCTTTGATGCTGAGCGCGCTAATCACCGTACGCATGCTTCCGTGTACGGTACGATCCGGACCGTCGACGTCGAAAAGGACTACAAGCCCAAGCCCGGGCGCCTGCCGGTGTTCAAGATCGGATTGAGAGACTGTGTCGAGCTGCTGGCCCTGCAGTCGAAGATGCGTCCTTGCGTTGTGCTGGCAACCGCAGACGGAATCCCCGACGAGGCGTTGCCAGCCGCTCAACGCAACCATGCCCGACAAGCATTTCGACATCACGCCGCCCTTGTCGCTCCTGCCTATTCGGTATCCACTGTGACCCATCCACGGTCTGTAACCGCGACGATCGCTGCGCGCGCTGAGTGCTTGGTTTATCCGCAACTCGTCTTTCTGCCCTCTAGTGGCGGAATCATCAAGAACGATAGTGTCCTGCGCCTGGACCGGGCGTTCTGGACTACGCTGCCGCCTCCTACCGAGCTGTGCGCCCTGTCGCTTAGCAAGCAGCGCCGGGCCATCCTCGACGGCCAGTTGCTCACGCTCCAAGGCCGGTCCGCGGATCCGGACTACATCGAGCTGGTGGAAATGCTCCGCGGCGAGCTCGCCGCAGAACACGCCGCTGAACTCGACTAGGCTGCCGGGTCAGCCTTCATGTTGGGATCCGGCGGACTTGGACGGCCACCGGAAACGGTCCGCACCGATCGCCCTCAGGCCGCCAGTGCCAGTGCATGCTTCATCGCAGCTGCAAGGCCTTGTCGGTCGTCGGCCGATGCGACGAACACGTGACGGTCGGCTGTGGCATGCGGCAGCGCCGAGACACCAGTTGGCACGACGAGCACCGCCCTAAGCTCGTTTCCGATCTCGGTCTTGCAGACATCCTGAAAATCGTACATGTACGCGAGAACCTTGTAGATGCCATCGCTGATGTAGCTGCTGTCGACGCTGTTCTTCATCTCGACCAGGACAATTCGCGAACCCGCTTTCCCCTTTGACACGACGAGAATGTCTGGGCGGCGCTCGCGGCCAGCGATGCCGTTGCACTCGGCGCGGATGCGGCCGTAGCGCGATTCGATCCTGAAGATCGAGGTCGGCGTCTGGTCGAAAAACACCCTTACCTCCCTATCTTCGCCTCGGAACATCGCGACATGGCTGCGTCCGGCTGCTACCAGCCCATACTGCACGGGTTCGAGTTCGCCGGCCAGGAGATCGAGCGTCTGGACCAACACGTACAGCTCGAAAAGATCGTCGTCGCTTATCGGTTCGAGCCAGTTGACCGCAAGCAGAGCTATCACCGTAGACCAGCGCGCCGAGCGATCGTCGTTCTCCAGATCGAGCCTGTGGCGCGCCAAACCGGCCGCCGCACGGTATTCCCGCGACCGGTGGCGTGCGGCGGCGGCGAGCATTGCGGGCGTCGGCCGCAGTGGCCGGGATACGTTCCCGAACCAATCGTGTCTTTGAGCCAGATCGCATTCACGGCGAATGGCGCGAAGACCGTCATGCAGCGCTCGCGAACCTACGCGATGCTCGATGAGGCCGACCGTACGGCGCAGATCCTCGACGAGCCAAGAAAGGAGAAGGTTCTCAGGCATCTCGAACGAACGATGCGCGGTTCGGCTGACGTAGTGGGAAGGCGAAAGCGTGCCGCTCATGCGCCGAAGAACCGTACGGTCCCAGCGGGGGTTCCCGCACAATGCGGGTCCGACAACCTCTTCCCTGGCGACCATTTCGTTCGCGAGAGAGTCCAGGATGCGCGGCAACGAGCGTGTCGCATAATCGACGTAACTCCCTACCGTCAAGTCCACCGCGTCGGCGAGGAGGCGCGTGTCGCCATCGGCGTCGCGAAGCTTGTTGAGGAAAGACTCTAGGACGTCCCGGTTCACGGCTTCGGAAACTGCTCCGCTCACGGCACGCCCGATGGTCGACAGATACCTTCCGGCATGCTCTGGCGCACAGATGTAGTCGCGCCATGCCTCGCGCCTCGTCACGATACGAATCCCGTCCAAACCGCAAGGCGCGCGTCGAACGCCTCGTTGGAGGCTCCGAACAGTCGCCGAAACAAATC
>JAJZCS010000061.1 GCA_021829055.1 Pseudomonadota bacterium | reverse complement strand
GGAATCGCAGCCCAGCCCGCCGCTTCAAAGTAGCCAACCAAAACACCGCGGCAGTCAATCCAAAAACACTTTTCCGGGATTCATGATCCCCCGAGGGTCGAGCGCTGACTTGATTGTTCGCATCATTTTGAGTGCGTCAGCACCATGTTCTCGCAGCAAGAACTCGCGCTTTCCGATGCCGACGCCGTGTTCGCCACTTACCGCGCCACCAAGCTCTAGTGCCTGAGTCACAATCTCGCGATCCAGCGCCCATGCGCGCTGAGCCCCCTGCACCGTATCCGGAAACAGGATCAAAACATGAAAATTGCCATCGCCAACGTGCCCAACAATGGTCGCGCGGAGCCCCGATCGCTGTACCGCCGCATGGGCCTGCTCGATGGCCTCTGCCAGGCACGAAATCGGCACAATTGTGTCGGTGGTCAGCGCCCCGAAACCTGGGCACGTTGCGCGCGCTGCCCAGTACGCGTCATGGCGCGCACGCCACAACTTGCTCCGTGCCTCTGCTTCGGTTGCGAAGAAAAAATCTGCTGCTCCATGTTCCATCGCGACTTCCTTCGCCATCATCATCTGTTCAGCAACACTGCCCTCCGTCCCATGAAATTCGAATAGCAGCGTAGGCTGCGGAATGAATCCCTCAAGCTTTGAATAGGCAATCGAAGCCGCCATCTGCGCGGAATCCGCGAATTCGATCCGGGCAACCGGAATTCCGGCCTGCATCACCCCGATCACAGTTTCGATGGCGCCACGCAATTCCACGAAACTGCAAACGGCTGAACCGATCAACTCTGGAATGCCATGGAGCCGCAGCTGAATCTCGGTGATAATTCCAAGCGTGCCCTCAGAGCCAATCATCAGGTGTGTTAGGTCATATCCGGTCGCCGATTTCCGCACACGCCCGCCGGTATCGACTATCGTGCCATCTGCCAAAACCACGCGCAATCCAAGAACATTCTCACGGATCGTTCCGTAACGCACCGTATTGGTGCCGGAGGCACGGGTGGCACACATTCCGCCAATCGTACAATCGGAACCGGGATCAACCGGGAAAAACAACCCATGGTCGCGAAGAAACAAATTCAACTGACGGCGCGTTACCCCGGCTTCGATCCGGGCGTCGAGATCAGCCGCGTTAACGCCAAGAATTCTGTTCATCCGCGTCAGATCGACGGTGATTCCACCTGCAACCGGCGTCACGTGCCCCTCCAGCGACGTCCCTGCACCGAAAGCCGTGACCGGAATATGCCCCACATGGCATAATGTCAGAAGTTTCGAGACTTCCTCGGTTGTTTCGGGGAACACCACCGCGTCTGGGGCAGACCACGCGGGATTCGCTTCGCCGTGCGCGTGGCTTTCACGGACAGCCGAATTGATACTGAATCGTTCCCCAAACAAGCCCCGCGCCGCGTCCATTGCCTCTCCTTTATTCATGGCCAAGCTCCTATGACGAATGCCGCCAGATTACCAAACGTGCGGCTCCGTGTACCCGCTCGATCAGTGGCGAAACATTGGTTGGGATTGGGTCTTCCCGCCCAAATTCGGCAGCGATGATGGTTCCAGGAACGATCCAACCATTTGCGCCCAAGGCAATGATCGAACGCGGCACAAAACCTCGCCCGTAGGGCGGATCAATCAGTGCGAGAGGATGTGGCAAACCACGCGGCGGCGAAAGCGCATCACATATGTTCACGGTGGCCCGATCCGCGACACCGTAGGTGTGGATGTTGTGCTGGATTACCGCGCACGCTGCAGGATCGTTTTCAAGAAAGGTCACCTGTTCCGCACCGCGCGACAAGGCCTCAAACCCCAGCGCTCCAGAGCCGGCAAACACATCGAGAACCCGGCATCCTGTAACGGCCTCCTCCGCCCATGATGCATGCAACAGAATATCAAAAAGCGCCTGCCGTACGCGGATCGAACTTGGTCGCGTCGTCGCACCGCCAGGGGAGGCAATCGCCCGCCCACGCCAAGCCCCCGCAATGATACGAAGGGGGGGGGTCATTTTTTCTTTGGTAATTGTTCGCGCAGCACTTTGCCGCTTATTTCGGAGACCGCTCCACGCGCCAAATTTCCGAGTTGAAAAGGACCATAGGCGACGCGGATTAATCGCGTCGTCTGCAATCCAAGAGCGACCATGACCTTACGAATCTCGCGGTTCTTGCCCTCAGAGATACTGACAGAGAGCCAAGCGTGAGCGCCTTTTGCCGAATCCACTTCCGCAACGATTGCGCCGTATCTTGTTCCCTCAACAACGATCCCGTCACGTAACCCAGCCAAACGGTCCGAATTGACTATGCCGTAAACTCGTACTCGATAGCGCCGAAGCCAGCCCGTCGACGGCAACTCCAGCTGCCGCGCCAAAGCTCCGTCATTCGTAAGCAAGAGCAATCCCTCACTGTTTAAATCGAGTCGCCCGACGCTAACTACACGAGGCATATCAGCGGGCAATTTCTCGAACACGGTAGTTCGTCCTTGCGGGTCCCGATGCGTGGTCACCAATCCAGCAGGCTTGTGATAGCGCCACAGCCTAGTTCGTTCCGGCGCCGCAACTACCGCTTGATCTACCGTCACAACATCGCCCGCCGTCACAAAGGTCGCCGGGTGAAAAATTTTTGTATCGTTCACCACAACTCTTCCAGCTTCAACCATGCGCTCGGCATCACGTCGGCTTGCGACGCCAGCCCGCGCCAAATATTTGGCGATCCGTTCGCCTGAATGCGTCATCTTCCCGCCCTATCTAGCTTTGCCACTCTCAATCCACACCTAATAGCGATACAGGCACGTCGAACAACCCCGCGAATTAAGATCAAAAAAATCCCGCCTCAACCAACATAAGCGAAGAACAAGGCACCGTATCCAGCAACCCGCCAAATCAACGCACTCTTCCCGCGATCGTTTATCTGCGCGCTCTGACAAAATGATTATTTACTTGGCAACACAGCAACTTTCGTAAACACGCCTCGCGGAACCTACCCATCAACAAAGTCGCCCTTTGATATGGTCTATCCTAATCGTCATTCCCAACGTTTTCTCGCTGTTGACCTTCTCGGCGCACTCACGGCCTGTGTACAAAAAATCTACCTTACCAGATCATCACGACACAAAACCACAAATCCTATGAAGAAACGAATCAACCTCTGCGTCAGCATCGTTTGGTTATGAAATCCCGGATCTCGGAAAATTCCTTTCCCCAACAAAGATAATTAGCGACCGGCTCGGGTTCACCAAAAAAGAACCCTTGCATGATTTCGCAACCGTGCAATCGCAAGAAATCGATCTGTTCCTGAGTCTCGACTCCTTCGCCGACAACCTCAATTTCCATGTTTTTTGCCAAGGTAATTATGGACTGCGTCAACCGCGCGCTTCGTACATCGGTAACCATGTCACGGATAAACAGTTTGTCGATCTTTATCTCGCTGATCGGCAGTCTCTGAAGATAGGCGAGAATGGAATATCTGGTCCCGAAATCGTCGATCGATATCCTGATTCCACGGGCCCTGAGTTCGTTAAATTTAACGACAGTGTCGTCAAACTGGTCAACCAAAACACTTTCCGTGATTTCCAGAGTAAGGCGAGATGGGTCGGCACCTGCCTGAGCACAGTCATTTAGTATATGTTCGACAAATCGTGGCTGGCGAAATTCAATTACGCTTACATTGAGAGAAAGCCGCGGGAGCTGAACGGGATCAACCCGTGCGATCAGTCGGCATGCCTCGCACCGCAACCACTGACCGACACGGACAATTAACCCACTCTCTTCGGCAATCGGAATGAAGTCATTAGGAAAAAGAAGGAGACCGTCGGTTGCTCGAAGCCGGATCAATGCTTCAGCCCCAGCAATCCCACCATCGCTATTGACCTGACGCTGCAGATAAAATTCGAACCGGCCTTCAGTAAGAGCTCCGAGAATTTCATTCTGAATTCGTGTCGACGCCGTTAGTTTGTCTTGCATTATAGGTTCAAATACAGAGATATTTGAACCGGCGCTTTCCCAGATGCGATCCTTGGCGGTTTCCTTGGCCGCGTCCAAGGCAATATCAGCTTCGCGCAAGACATCTTCCTTAGTGCTATCCCGGTTGGGAAAGAGGGCAATGCCAACGCTAGCCGTCACACAAACCGAGAAATTTCCAAACAGAATCGGCCGGCTTATCGCTGCACTAAGCTTCACTGCAATTGCACGGGCCCGCGCAACGGCCTTTTCCTGCGTGGGCCCCAGTTTGGTGAGCACAACCGCAAAGCTGTTGCCTCCAGTTCGGGCAAGCATGTCGCTGGCGCGCAAACCGCCCCGAAGGCGGCGCCCAATCTTAACGAGAACCTGATCACCCGTTGAAAAACCGTACGAATCGTTGACTGCCTTAAAGGAGGCGATGTCGATCAGCAGTAAACCGCCAAGATCCTCCGTTTGCCTCGCCTGAACCAGAATGCCCGTCAGGCCGGCCTGAAGAAAGTAACGATTCGCAAGCCCTGTTAGGGCATCGTAATGCGTTAAGCGATGTATGTCGGCCTGCGCCTGCTCGCTTTCCGTAACATCAATCCACGCGCCCTGAATGCGCGCGACACGCGCGTCGCTACGGGATTGCAATTCAAGCTCATCGCGAAGCCAACGATATCCACCTGACTTGTGCATCATTCGATAACGTCGGACGATTTTTGCCCCTGCTGTTAAGCGTGATACAGCCGCTTTCGCCGAGCGGTGATCGTCGGGGTGAACATGACTATCCCACCAGTTCGCCTCTTGGGCTTCCTGCAGTGTATAGCCAAGCAGACGCTGAATATTCGCAGTAACTTCCGTGCACCTCCAGGTTCGGCTATCAAACTCCATTTCGTACAGTACGGTCGGACTCGTGGCCAGAAGATTAGCAAGCCGTGACTCCGCAATTTGTTGGTGAGCACGAGCCTTGTCCCGAGCGTCACGATAGCGGAAAGAGCCAATACGAATCCCTAATACTGTAGGATAAATTAGAAGAAATGGGAGACAGGCGAGCCGCGTTTCTCGATCGGCAAACAGGTGGAAATGGACACCCACCAATGCACTGGCCAGCGCGGTCCCCAAAAGAAGACCGGCTGCTCCCTGGCATAGGAGTCGAACGCCACCGACGATGGCATTCTGCATGCCCAAGGTTGCGATCATCAGGACGCCGGGAACGCCCATGAAACCTGTCAATGGCAGCCAGAAACCGCATAAAGCTGCATCTATTCTCAGGTTTTCGAACTCCCGGACGACGGGCATATCGTCCCTGGAGGCACGAAAATAGGCTACGTGGGACCAACCGAAACCTGTTATCGTGAGAAGAAAATATGCCCAGAGCGGCGCATCCAGCTGATACAATGAGGCAGCCACACCAACCGCGGCGAGGGCTGTACCCAAAGTTCGCGCCAGATACAGGTCCTGGACGAAGAGCAGCCTCCTCTTTCTTTTAGACTCTTCCTGCGCCGGTCGGCTGTTTACATCCACTTCATACCGCCCTGATACTTGTGCCGAGATGCGGCCCTGGTATCCATCAACAACGTGCAGTTGACGATAGCGAAATACCGGGATCGACTGCTGCTGCAAAAAAACACACTGTAGTAAGCGTAGCGATACTTGGATAATATTCCAATGTGGTCGCAATATCCGGCAAGCTGCCGGTAAGATCTCGTGGTGCCGAACGCCGCTTTGATAATGCTGCCGGCCACCCGTTCGGCCGAAGCATCAATGCTGATTCCGACCACGCCTATCTTTGCGCCACGCGACGGGGTTCACGTCTGCATTTAAAGACAATCACTGGAAAATATCTGCCAATTATTGAAGCTGCTTAGCACTCTCGTTCTATGCCATCCCTGATCTTGTCCCCGCAGAGCGCGTTTGCCATCATGACGATCCGCCTTGCTCGGCTGGCCGATAAGTGGCACTCACGTGGACGGTCTCCATGCATCCGCAGGCGATGTGGGGTTTAGGTTCCGGGTGAGCCAAATGGTGGCAGGCAAACGATCCCTGGGTAAATTTGCGGTCTTTTGGAGGATGGAAATTGTCAATCAGACCATTACGGAAGGCGGTCCTTCCAGTCGCGGGTCTCGGCACCCGCTTTCTCCCGGCGACCAAGGCAATTCCGAAGGAAATGTTGCCGGTCGTGGACAAGCCACTTATTCAGTACGCCGTGGACGAGGCTCGCGCTGCCGGCATCGAGCAGTTTTGCATGGTAACCGGACGCGGCAAAACCGCTCTGATCGACCATTTCGACATTGCTTTCGAATTGGAGTCGACGCTGGCATCACGCCATAAAGATGATGCGTTGGAGATGCTACGCTCGGAGCGGATGGAGCCCGGGTCAATTACCACGGTTCGCCAGCAGGTTCCGCTTGGCCTTGGCCATGCGATCTGGTGCGCCCGAGTGTTCATCGGCGACGATCCATTCGCGATCCTGCTTCCGGATGATCTGGTCCTCAGCAAAACGCCATGTCTACAGCAACTTGCGGACGCGTACCGCGAGACCGGCGGGAACGTCGTCGCTGTCGAAAATGTGCCGCGCGAGCACGTCAGCCGCTACGGTGTACTAAAAACCGGGGCCGAGCATGGCAATCTTGTTGAAGTGCTGGGACTAGTCGAGAAACCGAAACCGGAAGTAGCGCCGTCTACGCTTTCCATCATCGGGCGATACGTCCTGCTGCCTGAAGTGGTCAACTATCTTGCGCGCATGGACCGTGGTGCTGGCGGTGAGGTCCAATTAACCGATGCAATGGCAAAGATGGTCGGCCATGCACCGTTCCATGGTCTGAAATTTGAGGGTCGTCGCTTCGATTGCGGTGACAAAGCTGGTTATTTAGAAGCTCAGCTGGCGTTCGCACTTGCTCGGCCCGACCTTGGGTCTTCGGTTCGCAATTTCCTGAAAGCCTACGCAGATGCATGACTCTCGATCATTTTCCCACACCTTCCCGGCGAGTTTACTTCGCGAGTATGATATCCGCGGCATCGTTGGGGAAACCTTGGGGTCAGCTGATGCTTTCGCAATTGGCCGTTCGTTTGGTGCCATTGTCTCCCATGCCGACGGCTTCCGTGTGGCCGTCGGACGAGACGGTAGGTTGTCGTCTCCCGATCTCTCGACGGCCTTAATTGAAGGATTGATTGCGAGCGGGATGGCCGTCACGGACATTGGCGTTGGTCCGACACCGATGCTGTATTTTTGTGCTACGGTTGACGAGATGGATGGCGCGGTTATGGTTACGGGCAGCCATAACCCCGCCAATTACAACGGCTTCAAGATGATGCTGGGCCGAAAGCCATTTTTCGGCCGACAGATCCAAGATCTGGGCCGCCTGGCGGCGGAAGGCACGCTACCTGAGACAAGTCCCGGATCTGTGACCAAAAAAGATATTAAGGGCCTTTATGTGGAGCGCCTACTACAAGACTGGCGCGGAGGTGATCGAGCCTTGGAAATCGTCTGGGACCCGGGCAATGGTTCTGCGGGAGAAGTGCTGGCACGCTTGGTAAAAGGCCTGCCTGGCAACCACACCGTCCTAAACGCCGAGATCGATGGTCGTTTCCCCGCTCACCACCCCGACCCGACAGTTCCTCGCAACCTGGAACAGCTAATTGCTGCCGTACGAACCCGAAACGCGGATATCGGCATCGCCTTCGATGGCGACGCAGATCGCATTGGCTTGGTCGATGATACTGGTGAGGTGCTGTTTGGTGATCAGTTCCTGATCCTTCTCGCACGCGATGTCCTAGCTACCTACAAGGGCGCCCCCATCATTGCTGACGTAAAGGCAAGTCAGGTCCTGTTCGACGAGATTAAGCGTGCCGGAGGCAAACCACTGATGTGGAAAACCGGCCACTCCCTCATCAAAGCCAAAATGGCCGAGACCGGCGCCCCTCTCGCTGGGGAAATGTCAGGTCACATCTTCTTCGCCGACCATTGGTATGGATTTGACGACGCTCTATACACCGCCGTTCGCATCCTAAATGCTCTAATCGCCTCAGGCAGACCACTATCGGTGTTTCGGAGGGCTCTGCCAACGGTCGTCAACACCCCGGAACTTCGTTTTGACTGCCCGGAAGACCGAAAATTTGCTGTGGTCGCAGAAGTGGCCGAGCGGTTGCGTGCCGACGGAGCCCAAGTTTCGGAAACGGACGGGGTTCGCGTCACTACCAATGAGGGATGGTGGTTGCTCAGAGCCTCCAATACCCAAGCGGTTCTCGTGGCTCGAGCTGAGGCGAAATCCGATGCAGCGCTGCAGACGCTTAAGGCGGCAGTCGCTGCTCAATTGGCTGCTTCAGGCCTCGCTCCGGATTTTTCCGGCAGCAACGCCAGCCATTAGGTGTCACAATCCGAACCTAGCGCTCTCCGGAGACGGGAAGGGTTGATTGCACGACAACGTGGCTGGTTGTCGCTTATTCCGGACCGGAAGGTGCGGCCACAGCGAAAATGGAATGACGTGACACGGTGCTATTGACGACGAACTTTCGCCATACCCAGCAATGCTCGGATCTGGCAATCCCGACATCGCTGCAGTGCACGCTGGATTGCACAAACCTAAAGGTCGGTGTGGGGTGCAGAGCTCGTCAGGGTGCCTCTGCCCCCAGGGGTTACGCATGAAATTTGGTAGCATAGTTGACGGCATGGAAGCGGGTGTGATTCGGGGAGTCTCCTTGAGATTGGGAGCCCCGCATGTCGGTGAGGAATTTGGTGGAAGAATTTTCGGCGCTGAAAGATCCCCGCTGCGGCGGCAAGGTCGAACATCGGCTGATTGATACCCTGGCAATCGCGGTCTGTGCCGTGATCGCCGGTGCCGAGAGCTGGGAGGGCTTCCAGCTTTTTATGACCGCAGCAACCAGGATTGGCTGGGTACGTTTCTGGCGCTGCCGAACGGCATCCCGTCCCATGATACCTTCCGGCGCCTGTTCATGCTGATCGATACTGGACGCTTCGAGGCTTGTTTCGAAGAGTGGGCGCGCTCATTCGGAGTGACCCTGGACCGAGAGGTCGTGGCGATCGATGGGAAGACGATCCGCGGATCGTTGATCGTGGCCGCGAACAAGGGGCGCTTCACGTTGTCAGTGCCGGGGCCTGCGATCGACGGCTGGTGCCCGGCCAACGCCAGGTCGGAGACAAATATTGCTCGACGTGCTGGACATCAAAGGCGCGATCGTCATCACCCTGGACGCGATGGGGGGGCAGCGAGCAATCGCCTCCAGGAT